>JASHWO010000072.1 GCA_030044045.1 Acidimicrobiales bacterium | reverse complement strand
CGCCCCGGCGCTCGGCGCCGAGGAAGCCCATGGCCAGCAGCACCAGGTCGCAGGGGAGCTCGAACTCGCTGCCTGGGACCGGCTCGAACCCCGGCGCCGGGCCCACCTGATGGCCGCGCAGGGCCCGCACCCGGCCGGACTCGTCGCTGGCCAGATCCATGGTCGTGACCGAGAACAGCCGGCGCCCGCCCTCCTCGTGGGCCGACGAGGTGCGCAGGATGACCGGCCACACCGGCCAGGGGTGCTCTTCCGACCGGTCACCCGGCGGCTCGGGCATGATCTCGAGCTGGTGCACTGAGACCGCGCCCTGCCGGTGGGCGGTGCCCAGACAGTCGGCGCCGGTGTCGCCGCCGCCGATGATGACCACGTGCCGCCCCTCGGCCGAGATGGGCGAAGCGGCCAGGGCGCCCTCCTGCACCAGGTTGGAGGGCTTCAGGTACTCCAGGGCGAAGTGCACGCCGTCCAGCGACCGCCCGGGCACGTCGAGGTCCCGGGGCAGGGTGGCCCCACCGGCCAGCACCAGGGCGTCGAACCGGGCCCGGAGCTGGGCCGCGGGCACCACCCGCACGTCGGGGCCACAGGCGGCGCCGAGCCCCCGGACCTCCCCCGGCTCCGGGAGCCCCGCCGCCGGCCCGACGGCCTCACCGGCCACCCCGACCGAGGTCGAGCACTCGAACGACACCCCCTCGGCCCGGAGCTGGGCCAGGCGGCGGTCGAGCACCCGCTTCTCCATCTTGAACTCGGGGATGCCGTAGCGCAGCAGCCCGCCGGGCTTCTCGGCCCGTTCGTAGACCACCACCGAGTGGCCGGCCCGGGCGAGCTGCTGGGCGCAGGCCAGCCCGGCCGGGCCCGACCCCACCACCGCCACCCGCTTGCCGGTGCGCTCCCGCGGCACCTGGGGGCGGACCCACCCCTCGTCCCAGGCCCGCTCGGCGATCTCGTACTCGACCCGCTCGATGGTCACCGGGTCCGAGTTGATGCCCAGCACGCACGAGGCCTCGCACGGCGCCGGGCACAGCCGCCCAGTGAGCTCGGGGAAATTGTTCGTAGCGTGCAGCCGTTCGATGGCCGCCGACCAGTCGTCCCGGTAGACCAGGTCGTTCCACTCGGGGATCAGATTGCCCAGCGGGCAGCCCTCATGGCAGAAGGGGATGCCGCAGTCCATGCAGCGGGCCCCCTGCCGGCGGGCGTCCTCCGCCGGGAACGGCTCGTAGACCTCGTGCCAGTCGCGTAGGCGCACCGGGACGGGACGGCGGCGGGGCAGCTCCCGGCCGTAGCGCAGGAAGCCGGTGGGCTCACCCATGGGCCGCCGCCATGACCGCCTCGTCGACCGAGCGGCCCTCTTCGGCCGCCCGGGCCGTGGCCTCCAGCACCCGCCGGTAGTCACGGGGCATCACCTTCACCATGTCCTCCAGCGTCCGGTCCCAGTCGGCCAGCAACCGTTCGGCCACCGCCGACCCCGTCTCGTCGCGGTGACGGGCCACCACCCCGGCCAGCCACTCCCGGTCCTCCGGCCCCAACGGCTCGGCGTCGACCATCTCCGGGTTGCACCGTCCCCCGAAGGTGCGGTCCGGGTCGTGGACGTAGGCGATGCCGCCGGACATGCCGGCCCCGAAGTTCCGCCCGGTGGGGCCGAGCACCACCACCCGGCCGCCGGTCATGTACTCGCAGCCGTGGTCACCCACCCCCTCCACCACCGCCGTGGCCCCGGAGTTGCGCACGCAGAACCGCTCCCCCACCTGGCCCCGGATATAGGTCTCGCCCCCGGTGGCGCCGTAGAGGATGACGTTGCCGGCGATGATCTGCTCCTCGGCGGCGAACGGGGAGGCCTCGGGCGGCCGCAGCACCAGGCGGCCGCCGGAGAGGCCCTTGCCGAAGTAGTCGTTGGCGTCGCCGAAGAGCCGCATGGTCATGCCCCGGGGCACGAAGGCTCCGAAGCTCTGGCCGGCCGAGCCCCGGAAGGTGAGGTCGATCGTCCCATCGGGCAGCCCGGCGGCACCGCGGGCCCGGCTGATCTCCGAGCCGAGCAGGGTGCCCACGGTGCGGTCCTGGTTCGTGATGGCCAGGTCCATGACCACCCGGGTGCCGTCAGTGACAGCCGGCCGGCAGGCCTCCAGGAACTCGTGGTCGAGGGCCTGCTCCAGCCCGTGGTCCTGCTCCCGGGTGCAGTGGGCTGCCGTCCCGTACGGCGAGTCGGCCACGGCCAGGATGGGCCCCAGGTCGAGGCCGGCCGCCTTCCAGTGGCGGACCGCCTGCTCCGCGTCCAACAGGTCGGCCCGGCCCACCGCCTCTTCCAGGCTGCGCAGGCCCAGGGCGGCCAGGTGCTCGCGCACCTCTTCGGCGACGTACTCGAAGAAGGTGGTGACGAACTCCGGCTTGCCGTTGAACCGGCGGCGCAGCTCGGGGTTCTGGGTGGCGATCCCCACCGGGCAGGTGTCGAGGTGGCAGACCCGCATCATGATGCAGCCGGACACCACCAGCGGGGCCGAGGCGAAGCCGAACTCCTCGGCCCCCAGCAGGGCGCCGACGACCACGTCTCGGCCGGTCTTCATCTGGCCGTCGACCTGCACCACGATGCGATCCCGCAGGCCGTTGGCCATGAGGGTCTGCTGGGTCTCGGCCAGCCCCAGCTCCCAAGGGATGCCGGCGTGCTTCAGCGAGGTGAGGGGCGCCGCCCCGGTGCCGCCGTCGTGGCCGGAGATGAGCACCACGTCGGAGTGGGCCTTGGCCACCCCGGCGGCCACCGTGCCCACCCCCACCTCGGCCACCAGCTTCACGTGCACCCGGGCCCTGGGGTTGGAGGACTTCAGGTCGTGGATGAGCTGGGCGATGTCCTCGATCGAGTAGATGTCGTGGTGCGGGGGGGGGGAGATCAGCCCCACCCCGGGCGTGGAGTACCGGGTGCGGGCGATCCAGGGATAGATCTTGTACCCGGGGAGCTGGCCGCCCTCGCCGGGCTTGGCCCCTTGGGAGATCTTGATCTGGAGGTCGTCGGCGTTGACCAGGTACTCGCCGGTCACCCCGAACCGCCCGGAGGCCACCTGCTTGATGGCGCTGCGCCGGAGGTCGCCGTTGTCGTCGGGGGTGAAGCGGTCCGGGTCCTCGCCACCCTCCCCGGTGTTGGACCGCCCGCCAATGCGGTTCATGGCGACGGCCAGCGTCTCGTGGGCCTCGGCCGAGATCGAGCCGTAGGACATGGCCCCGGTGGAGAACCGCCGCATGATCTCGCTGGCCGGCTCCACCTCCTCGACGGGGACGGGGCCGCCGGGAGCAGGGCGGAACCGCAGCAGGCCGCGCAGGGTGGCCAGCTTCTCCGACTGGTCGTCCACCGCCGAGGTGTACTCCTTGAAGATCTCGTACCGCCGGGCCCGGGTGGCGTGCTGGAGCTTGAACACCGTCCGGGGATTGAACAGGTGGTGCTCCCCCTCCCGACGCCACTGGTACTCGCCGCCCACCTCCAGCTCCCGGTGGGCCCGCTCGGTGGGGCGGTCGAGGTGGGCCAGGCGGTGCCGGGTGGCCACCTCGGCGGCCAGTACGTCCAGGCCCACGCCCCCGATGCGGCTGGCCGTGCCGGTGAAGTACTCGTCCACCACCGAGCGATCCAGCCCGATGGCCTCGAACACCTGGGCGCCGGTGTAGGAGGCCACGGTGGAGATGCCCATCTTGGACATGACCTTCAGGACGCCCTTGCCGGCCGCCTTGACGTAGTTCTTGTGCGCCTGGCGGGGGCCCACGCCCTCGAGCTGGCCGCTGGCGATCATGTCGTCGATGGCGTCCAGGGCCAGGTAGGGATTGACCGCCGCCGCCCCGAAGCCGATGAGCAGGGCGATGTGGTGGACCTCCCGGGCGTCGCCGGTCTCCACCACCAGGCCCACCTTGGTCCGGGCCCGCTCCCGCACCAGGTGATGGTGGACGGCGGCCACCAGGAGCAGCGACGGGATGGGGGCCAGCTCGGTGGTCGAGTTCCGGTCGGACAGGACGATCAGGTTGGCCCCCCCGGCGATGGCCGTCGACACCCGGCGGCGCACGTCCTCGATGGCCTCGGCCAGGGCCCGCCCGCCCTCGGGGGTGGGACGGCCGGCCTCACCGGCGGCGGCCACCGGGAACAGCCCGTCGACGGCGAAGCTCTTGAAGCCCGGCGTCTCCCCGAGCTCGTTGACGTAGAGCAGCTTGGCCAGCTCGTCACGCTCGATGACCGGCCGGGGCAGCACGATCTGGCGGCAGGAGCCCTGCACGGCGTTGAGCAGGTTGCCCTCCGGCCCGACGGTGTTGGCCATGGAGGTGACCAGCTCCTCGCGGATGGCGTCCAGCGGCGGGTTGGTCACCTGGGCGAAGATCTGGGTGAAGTAGTCGTAGAGCAGGCGCGGCCGGTCCGACAGCACGGCGATGGCGGCGTCGGATCCCATGGACCCGATCGGCTCGGCGCCGGTGCGGGCCATCGGGGCCACGATGAGCCGGAGCTCCTCAGTGGTGTAGCCGAACAGCCGCTGGTGGGTCACCACGCTGGCGTGCTGCGGCGTCAGCATCTCCCGCGGCGGCAGGTCCTCCAGCCGGACCTGGTCCTGGGCCAGCCACTCCCCGTAGGGATGCTCGGCGGCCAGCTGGGCCTTGATCTCGTCGTCGTCGACGATGCGTCCGAGCGAGGTGTCCACCAGGAACATCCGCCCCGGCTGGAGCCGACCCTTGCGCACCACCGTGGCCGGGTCCAGGTCGAGGACCCCCACTTCGCTGGCCAGGACCACCAGCCCGTCGTCGGTCACCCAGTAACGGGCGGGGCGCAGGCCGTTGCGGTCGAGGACCGCCCCCACCACCGTGCCGTCGGTGAAGGCCACCGCCGCCGGCCCGTCCCAGGGCTCCATGAGCGAGGCGTGGTAGCGGTAGAAGGCCCGGCGGGCCGGGTCCATCGTGGCGTGGTTCTCCCACGCCTCGGGGATCATCATGAGCACGGCGTGG
>JASHWO010000071.1 GCA_030044045.1 Acidimicrobiales bacterium | reverse complement strand
CCGGCCGGCGGGGGAGCGGCGACCGTCGGGAGCGTGCCCCGGCCGGCCGGCCGCCGGGCGTCACGGCCGGGGGGCCGCCGTGCTGCGCAGCACCTCGTCCACCACGGCGGCACCGGCGCCCGGCTCGCCATCGGTGACCAGCCGGTGGGCCAGGGCCGGGGCGGCCATGGCCTGTACGTCGCCCGGCGCCACGTAGTCGCGCCCGTAGAGCAGGGCGTGGGCCTGGGCCGACCGCACCAGGGTGATCGAGGCCCGGGGGCTGGCCCCCAGGCGCACCGACCCGGCCTCCCGGGTGGCCCGGCACAGGGCCACGGCGTAGGCCGCCACCTCCGGGGCGACCCACACCTGGCGGGTGGCCTCGATGGCCTGTTGCCAGGTGGCGGTGGCGCACACCGGCCGTAGCGCGGCCAGCGCCTCCCGCCCACCCCGGCGCAGCGTGAGCTGGGTCTCGGCGTCGCCGTCGGGGTACCCGAGCGAGGTGCAGAGGGCGAACCGGTCGAGCTGGCTCTCCACCAGGGGATGGGTGCCCAGCTGCCCGACGGGGTTCTGGGTGGCGATCACCAGGTGGGGGTGCGGGAGCTGCCAGCTCCGACCGTCCACCGTGACCTGCTCTTCCTCCATGGCCTCCAGCAGCGCCGACTGGGTGCGGGGCGGGGTGCGGTTCAGCTCGTCCAGCAGCACCACGTTGGCGAAGACCGGCCCCGGGCGGAACTCCCAGGCGCCGGTCTCCTGGGAGTAGGTGGACACCCCGGTCACGTCGGAGGGGAGGAGGTCGGCATGGCCCTGCACCCGGGAGAGCCTGCTGCCCAGCGAGAGGGCCAGGCCGCGGGCGAGGAGCGTCTTGCCCACTCCCGGCACGTCCTCGATCAGCAGGTGGCCGCCGGACAGCGCCGCCACCACGGCCACCGTCACCGCCGCCGGCGCGCCCAGGAACACCTGGCGCAGGTTGGCGTGGAGGGCCCGGGCCACGTCCACGTAGGGCGAGGGCGCGACCCCGGCTGACTCGGCGGCCGCGGCCCCAGCCGCGCCGCCAGTCCCGGTCGCCCCACCAGCCGCGGCCCCAGCTGCGCCAGCCGTTCTGCCGCCGCTGCCGTCGGCCGCCTCGCGCTCGGTGGTGGTCACGGCGCCGGGTTCCCAGATCCCCAACCGGCTTGCGGCCTGGCCCGCCCGCGTGGCGGCCTGGCGCCCCACCCGGTTCCCGGCGCCCCCATCAGAACTCGATCCCCGACAGCTCGGGCACGGTGCCCAGGGCCCGCTCCCGGGCGGCCAACCAGCGGGCCCGGCGGGCCTCCCGCGCCATCCCGCCCCCGCCCCCGGCCCCGCCACCGGCCGGCTCCACCACCCGGGAGGGGGCGTAGGCCGCCGCCACCTCCTCCTCGTCCCGCCAGGTCCCGGTGGCCATCCCGGCCAGGAACCCAGCGCCCAGGGTGGTGGCCTCGGTGACCGGCGACACCTCCACCGGCCGGCCGGTGGCCTCGGCCAGCGCCGCCACGAACACCTCGTTGGCCGACATGCCGCCGTCGACCCGCAAGGCGGCCACGGTGTGGCCGCTGTCGGCCTCCGCCGCCTCCAGCAGGTCGGCCCCGCGGTGGGCCACGCCCTCCAGCACGGCCCGTACCAGCTCGGCCCGCCCGGTGCCCCGGGTCACCCCGAGGAGGGTGCCCCGGGCCCCGAAGTCCCACACCGGCGTGCCCAGGCCCAGCAGGGCGGGGACGAACCACACGTCCCCCGTGCCGTCGGAACCGGCCGCCACGGCGGCCGATTCCTCGGCGCTGGCCAGCACCCCCAGGTCGTCGCGGAGCCACTCCACGCAGGTGCCGGCGGACAGCATCATGCCCTCGACCCCCCACGTCGGGACCCCGTCGCGCTGCCAGGCCACGATGGGGAACGTACCCGCTGGGCCCCGTGCCCCGGCGGCGGCACCGAGGCGGGGCTGCTTGCGCCCCGTGCACAGGTCGAGCATCCCGCCGGTGCCGAAGGTGGCCTTGGCCATCCCCGGCCGGGTGCAGCCCTGCCCCACCAGCGACGCCTGCTGGTCGCCGGCCATCCCGCAGATGGGCGGGGCTCCCGGCAGCGCCCGGGCCTCGCCCACCGGGCCCGAGGAGTCCACGATGGCCGGCAGCATGGACGGGGGGATGGCCAGCCGCGCCAGCACGGCGGCGTCCCAGGCCAGCGCCTCCCGCTCGACCAGGCCGGTCACCGCGGCGTTGGTGGCGTCGGTGACATGCAGCGCCGCCCCGCCGGCCGCCGCCGCCCCGCCGGCCAGGGTCCAGGCCACCCAGGTGTCGACCGTCCCGAAGCACCACCGGCCCTCGGTGGCCTCCGCCCGGTCGGGGTCGGCGGCGTCGAGGATGGCCGCCACCTTCGTGGCCGACATGTTCGGGGCCAGGCGGATCCCCTCGGCCTGGAGCTGGAGGCAGGTCCCCACGGTGCGCAGGTCCTGCCAGCCCAGGGCCGGGCCCACCGGCTCCCCGGTATGCCGGTCCCAGACCACGGTGGTGGCCCGTTGGTTGGCGATGCCCACGCCGGCCACCGGCCCGCCGGCGGCCAGGGCGGCGGCGGCCAGATCCAGGACGGCCCCGGCGATCCGGGCGGCGTCCACCTCCACCAGCCCGGGGGCGGGGCTGGACGGCAGGACGGGCGTGTGATGGACGTGGGCCACGGTGGCGTCGGGCCGGACCACCGACGCCCGTACCCCGGAGGTGCCGACGTCCACCACCAGCAGGCTCCCGCCGGCCCGGCCGGCGACGGCGGCGCTCACGGCCAGGCCACCTCGCCGAAGGGGGAGGGCAGGCCGAGCTTGCCCGGGTTCAGCACTCCCGCCGGGTCGAGCGCCCGCTTCACCGCGGCCAGCACCTCGAACCCGGTGCCCAGGGCCTCGGGCAGGAAGCGGGCCCGCTGGAGCCCGATCCCGTGGTGGTGGCTGATGGCCGCCCCGTGGCGCAGCACCGTGCCGGTCACGGCGTCCCAGGCCCGGTGGTAGTAGGCCTCCTCCCAGGCCAGGTCACCGGCCCCCGGGCCCGGAGCCACCCCGCCCCCGGCCCCCGCCTCGGCTGCCCCGCCGCCGGCCACTCCGCCTCCCTCCCCGTCCGGCCGGCGGCCGGCGAAGGTGACGTACAGGCAGGCCCCGTCGGGGTAGGCGTGGGACTGGTGGACCGAGGCCACCAGGGTGCCCTCCACCGTGGCCAGGGCCGCCACCACCGAGCGGGCCAGGTCGGGGAGCACCGCCCACCGGCCCGCCACCTCGGCCGTGTCCACCACCACCCCGGCCCGCCAGAGGGGGGCCAGCGCCGACACGTCGTTCCGGTGGGCCAGCCAGCGCTCGACCAGGTCGTCGCCGAGCCGCGCCCCGGCGGCGCCGTCCCCGCCCGGGGCCCGGCACTCCTCGTCCACTACGGCCAGGGTGGCGTCAAGTAGCAGGCGGTCGGCCTCGTCCAGCACCACCAGCACGCAGGTGTCACCCCGGTCGAAGTGCCGCCCCGACTCGGCCTCGTCGTAGAGGCGGAGCACGGCCGGCGTGGCGCCCCGCCGCAGGACGCGCCGGCAGGCGTCGAGCCCGGTGGGGAAGGAGGGGAAGCCGTAGGCCCGCCGGCCTTCGGCCGGGGGTACCGGGTGCACCCGGAGCCGGGCCGAGGTCACCACGCCGAGCGTGCCCTCGCTGCCCACGAAGAGCTGGGTGAGGCTGGGCCCGGTGGCCGCTCGGGGGCCGCGGCCCTCGGTGTCGACCACCCGCCCGTCGGCCAGCACCACGCGGAGGCCGGCCACCATGTCCTCGATCTTCCCGTAGCGGGTGGAGCACTGGCCGGCGCCCCGGCAGGCCAGCCAGCCGCCCACCGTGGACAGGTCCATCGACTGCGGCCAGTGGCCCAGGGTGTACCCGGGGCCGGTGGCCCGCAACGCTGCCTCGAGGTCCGGCCCGAAGGTGCCGGCGGGCACGTCGGCGGTGAGCGACGCCTCGTCCACCGCCACCTCGCCGGTCAGGCCGGTGCAGTCGAGCGACACCCCGCCGAAGGCCGGCACCGACCCGCCGCACACCCCGCTGCGCCCGGCCATGGGGGTGACCGGCACCCCGGCGGCCGAGCAGGCGGCCAGGGTGGTGGCTACCTGCTCGGTGGTGGTGGGGCGCACCACCGCGGCTGGGCGGGCGGCCACCTGGCCCCGGACGGCCCAGCTGATG
>JASHWO010000070.1 GCA_030044045.1 Acidimicrobiales bacterium | reverse complement strand
TCGACGCGCAGGACGCGGCCGTCGAAATTGCCCGGGCCGCACGATGTCAGCTTGCCGCCGGGACAGGCGAGGTGGATGTCGATGAAATAGAGCGTCCCGTCCGGGGCGAAGGCCATGCCGAAGGGGTTGTAGCCGTTCGGGTCCTTGCCCAGTGTGGACAGCGTCTCGCCGGGGACGGTGGGCCGTGTGGTCAGCAGCTTGCCCGACGGCGAGTAGAAGGCGATGGCCGGGTTGCCGAAGGCCGTGTCCACGGCGTAGCAGCCGCACTGGGGGTCCTCGGCGATGCCCATCGGGAACGGCATGAATGTGGCCGTGCCCTGCATGAACACCGACGTGTGCAGCTTGCCCTGCGGGTACACCCCGCCGGGGCACTGGGCGGCGCTGGTGGGCAGCGATGTGTGGGCGATGCGCAACACCTGCCCGCCGAGGAGCTGGCCGGGCGGGGCCCCGGCCACCGGCAGCAGCAGGTCGCCGTTCGAGGCCACCGCCATCATCCCGGGCTGCGACAGCCCGCCGGTGCCGTCCACGTGGTGCGGCCCCACGCCCCCGCTGGTCGGGCCGTCGAGGATGCAGTAGCTCTTGTAGGAGGGGGCGAACCACTCGATGAGCCGGCCGTCGTCGGGCACCGGGAAGGCGCCCTGCGCCGTGCCAATGTCGTCGGCGAACACGTTGCCCTTGCTGTCGGTGGCGCAGCCGGTGAAGGTCGACTGTGTGTTGTAGATGCCCTTCGCATTGGGCGGCGAGTCGCCGCCAGGACCACCCTTGTCGATGTGGTACGGACCCGGCACGTACAGGTTCTGACCGGTCCACACCCCGTAGTGGTTCTCCAGCTCCTCGCCGACGGCCGGCTCCTTGTAGGGATGGTGGGGCGGCCCGCCCGGGTTGTGCTGGCTGGGCAGGGTCGGGTCGTAGCCCACGACGTACTCGCCGTCACGGTGGGGGATGATGCACATCTGGCCGTTCGGGTCCCAGGGCCGCTCGAGCTGCCCGGTGGTCCCGGTGGCCGAGGCGTAATAGTCCTCCTCCTCGTTCTGGTCCCAGTAGACGATGTAGCCGCTCTTCGGCGGCGAGATGGCCTTGGCCCCCTTCGGCATGCCGTTGCCCCCGGGCACCGATGTCGCCGCCCCGACCACGACGATGCCCACCACCAGGCTCGTGCAGGCCAGAGCGGCCAGCCCCGCCGCCAGTCGCGATGGGACGCGGTTCCTGATCCGTCGACCGTTCACTGGCCGCTACCCCCCTTCGCAACCGGGCTCCCCTCGATGCCCGGCGCTGAAAGGAGGATATCTCCGGGCCAGGCGCAGTGCACGGACTCCCGGGGCGGGGCGGGGCACTGGGACGGCAGGGCGGCAGGGCGGGGACGGCACCGCCCGGGGCACTGGGACGGCAGGGCGGCGCGGTAGCGTACGGCCGTGCCCGCGCCGAGCCCGTCGCCCACGGCGGGCGGCCGCGTGGCCCTGGTGCACGACTACCTGTCGCAGTTCGGCGGGGCCGAACGGGTCGTGCTGGAGCTGGCCCGGATGTTCCCCGAGGCGCCGATCTACACGGCCTTCTACCACCCGGACGGCACCTTCCCCGAGTTCCGGGAGCGGCGGGTGGTGCCGTCGGCGCTGCAGGGCGTCGTCCGGCCGGAGCGGTTCCGGGCCTACGCCCCCCTCTACCCCTGGGCCTTCCGCCGCTTCGACCTCAGCGACTACGACCTGGTGGTGGCGTCCAGCTCGGCCTTCGCCCACCGGGTGCGGCACCCGAACTGCCACGTCTACTGCCACACCCCGCCCCGTTTCCTGTACCAGGCGGCCGCCTACGGCCGGGTGGCGCGGGCAGGCACGGCCGGCGGCCGGCGCGGGGCCGGCGCGGCGACCGAGGCGGCAGGTGCGGCGGGCGGGTGGCACCACGCGCTCCGCCTGGCGTCGGCCCCGCTGCGCGCCACCGACCGGCGGTCGGCCCGGGCCAAGGCCTCCTACGCCGCCAACTCGCGGCTCACCCAGCGCCGCATCCGCCAGACCTACGGCCTGCCGAGCACGGTGGTCCACCCGCCGCTGGCCGGCACCCACCAGGCTGCCGCCCTGCAGCCGCTGCCCGGCCGCCCCCGCCTGCTGATGGTCTCCCGGCTCCTCCCCTACAAGCGCGTCGACGTGGCCGTCGCCGTGGCCAACGCCACCGGCCTGCCCCTGGCCGTGGCCGGCGAGGGGCCGGAGCGGGAGCGGCTGGCGGCGATGGCCGGCCCCACCGTGGAGTTGCTGGGCCAGGTGCCCGACGGCGAGCTGGCCGACCTCTTCGCCTCGGCCAGCCTGGTGCTGGCCCCAGGGGCCGAGGACTTCGGCTACGGCCCGGTGGAGGCCCACTGGCACGGCCGCCCGGTGGTGGCCGTGGCGGCAGGCGGCGCGCTGGAGACGGTCGCCGACGGCACCGACGGGGTGCTGGTGGACGGCACCGGGACCGAGCAGTGGGTGCGGGCGGTCACCGCGGCGCTCGACCGGCCGTGGCGCCCCGAGGACCTGCGCAAGGCGGCTGACCCGTTCACCGCCGGCACCTTCCGCCGCCGGGCGGCCCAGTGGCTGGGCCTCCCCCCACCGCCGGCCGAGGAGTAGCGCTCGACCCCGCCGGTCCCCGGCGAACGCTCGACCCGAGGTCCGGCCGCCCCGGCCCCGGCTCGCGCCGGGCCGGCGGCGACCGCTCAGCGGTCGACCCGGTGGGCCCGGCGCCGCTCGTGGCGGGCCAGGGCCAGGGCCACCAGCTCGTCCAGCAAGGCGGGGGTGGGCAGCCCGCTCGCCTCCCAGAGCTTCGGGTACATCGAGATGGGCGTGAAGCCGGGGACGGTGTTGACCTCGTTCACCAGGAACCGGCCCTGTTCGTCGTAGAAGCAGTCCACCCGGGCCATGCCCTCCACCCGCAGGGCGCGGAACGCCCGCAAGGCCAGCGCCTGCACCGCCGCCACCTCGGCCCCGTCCAGCGGCGCCGGGACCAGCAGCTTGGCCCGGTCGTTCAGGTACTTCTCCTCGTAATCGTAGAAGTCGCCGCCCGAGACGATCTCCCCGGGCAGCGAGGCCCGGGGCTGCTCGTTCCCGAGGACGGCCACCTCGATCTCCCGGCCGGCCACCGCCTCCTCGAACACCACCACGTCGTCGTAGCCGGCGGCCAGGTCGACCGCGGCCGCCAGCGCCGCCCGGTCGCCAGCCCGGCTGATCCCCACGGACGACCCGAGGTTGGCCGGCTTCACGTAGACCGGGTAGCCGAACGCCGCCGCCACCTCGTCGAGCAGGTCCGGCGTGGCCTCGGGCACCCGGGCGCTGCGCCAGGCGGCCTGCGGGATGCCGTGGTGGGCCAGGATCTCCCTGGCCGCCGACTTGTCCATGCAGAGCGCCGAGGCCAGCACCCCGGCCCCCACGTAGGGGAGCTGGGCCACCTCCAACAGCCCCTGCACCGTCCCGTCCTCGCCCATCGGCCCGTGGACCATGGGCAGCACCACCGTGGGCGCCCCACCGGCCCCCGCCGGCGC
>JASHWO010000069.1 GCA_030044045.1 Acidimicrobiales bacterium | reverse complement strand
GCTCACCACCAGCGCGGCCAGCACGGCCGAGGGCCCCGGCACCACCGACACCTCGAGCCCGGCCCCCGCTGCCGCGGCCACCAGCCGGCCGCCGGGGTCGGACACTCCGGGGGTGCCGGCATCGGTCACCACCGCCACCGTGCGGCCCTGGCCCAGCCAGGCCAGCACCTGGGGGACCCGGGAGGTTTCGTTGTGCTCGTGGAGCGACACCAGCCGGCCACCGGCCGGCACCCCGGCGGCGGTCAGCAGGGCGCGGGTGCGCCGGGTGTCCTCGCAGCACACCACGTCCGCCTGGCGCAGCGTGGCCACCGCCCGGGGCGAGAGGTCACCGAGGTTGCCGATGGGCGTGGCCACCAGCACCAGGCGGCCCGGCGGCCCGGCTCCCCGGTCCGGCCGGCCGGCCTGCTGGGCTTCCGACCCCTCGGCGCGGCCGCCGGTGCCACCACCACCAGCGCCGCCACTCACGCGGTCTCCCGGATCTCCAGCGTGGCCCCGGGTCGGATCCCCCAGCGCTCGAAGCTCCCGGCCCGGGCCTCCAGCACGTTCCGCCCGCCGCGTCGGGGCAGGGCCACCCGCCAGGGCGGGACCCGCACCGTGCCCAGCACCACCAGGTCCCGGTCGAGGAAGGCCACGTCGACGGGGTAGCCCATCCCCACGGTGTGCACCGACCGGGTGCGGGGCAGCAGCATCGCCCCCTCGAACCCCGGGCGGCCGAGCAGCCCCCGGGTGCGGTCGGCCAAGCCCTCGCACACCTCCAGCGCGGCCAGCACCGACCCGTCGCAGAGGAGCCACGCGGCCCTCACGGCAGCCCCGGCAGCCCCGGCAGCCCCGGCAGCCCCGGCAGGCGGCGTACCAGGGGTTCCACGTCGCCCGACGTTAGTGCCGCTGTCCCCTATGATGGCGGCCCTATGTCGAAGCGAACGGTGAAGCGCAAGCTCCGGGCCAAGAAGAAGGCCAACCACGGCAAGAAGCCGAACTGCGGCCGCGGCTGACCCGGCCCGTAGCGCTGGCGGGGAGGTCGGCCGACCCGGGCGGGGAAGCCGGCACGGCCGGTCCGGCGGCGGCGCTCAGGCGGCCGGGGCGGGCAGCCCGGGCCAGGCGGCACCGGCCTCCCGGAGCACCCGCACCAGGGTGGTCGGTCGGTCGGAGATGATCCCGTCCACCCCGAGGGCCAGCAGCCGGGCCATCCAGGGCTCGTCGTTCACCGTCCACACGTGCACGGCGATGTCCTGCCGGTGTGCCGCCGCCACGAACGCCTCGTCCACCACCACCAGGTCGCCCTGCCGCTCGGGCACCTGGAGGGCGACCGCCCGCAACGCCGGTGGCTCGGTCCCGGCCTGGACCGCCTGCCAGAAGCGGGCCGTGGCCAGGGTGCCGGCCGAGGTGGCCACGTCGGGGGCCGCCGCCGAGAAGGCGTCGGTGGCCGGGTCGAGGAACGAGGCCACGATCACGTCGTCGGTCCGGCCGTACTCGGCCAGCAGCGCGGCCAGCGCCGCCTCGTAGGGGGGCACCACCGGCGCCGTCTCCTTGATATCCAGGTTCAGCACCACCCCGGGCAGGGCCTCCAGCACCTCCCGCAGGGTGGCGATACGGAAGTCGGGGTCGGTGGCAGCCCGCCCGCGGTAGGGGTACTCCTCCGCCGGGCGGCCCGGCGTCACGTCGGCCCCGGGGATGAACCAGTAGGCGTTGTCCAGCGCCTTCAGCTCGGCCAGGGTCAGGTCGGCGATGCGGCCGTGCCCGTCCGTAGTGCGGTCCACGGTGGCGTCGTGACCCACCACCAGCTCGCCGTCGGCGGTGGCGTGCACGTCGAGCTCGATGGCCGTGGCCCCGGCGGCCACGGCCCGGCGCATGGCGAACAGGGTCGACGACGGCCACTCCCAGGCCCCTCCCTGGTGGGCGTAGGCCACCACCCGGCGCCCCGTCCACGGGTTCACGCGGGCATGGTAGCGATCCGGGGCGCCCTGGCGGGCTGGCGGGACGGCCGGGCGTGGGGGCGGGGGCCCACGCACCGGAGGAGCCAGGGTTGGGGCGCCCTGGCGGGCTGGCGGCGGTAGCCTCGAACCGTCGTGCTCGACCACCTGCTCGTGGATCTCATCGCCGCCGTGCGGCGCTCGTTCGACCAGGCCCTCCTCCAGCGGCAGGCGGTGGAGGAGCGGTTCCAGGTGGACGTGTTCCTGGGCGACGTGTCCTGGGAGACCAGCTACAGCCTGCCCGGCGAGGAGCAACCGCCCCGGGTGCGGGCCGACCTCTCCCTGGACTGGCCCACCTGGAGCCAGACCTCGTACCGGAGTTGGTCGATCGGCGAGCCGCCCGACGAGCTGCCCGAGGTGGTGGTGGAGGTGGCGGTGCGCATCCAGCGGCTGGCCGAGCCCCCGCCGCCCGAGGTGCTGCTGGCCGTGCTGCCGACCGAGACCCCGATGCTGGGGACCGACTCGCTGGTCCGCTCGTCCACCACCTTCGAGCAGGTCTACGGCGATCCCGAGGGGGACCTGCCCGAGGATCCCGCGGACCTGGCCGAGGTCCGGTGGGCGGTGGAGGCCACCTACGAGGGCTCGGTGCGCTTCGACGAGCGGAACCTGGAGGACCCGACCACCGTGCAGCCGATGGTCGACGCCCTCACCCGCTGGGTGTCGTCGACCCTGGTGCAGCTGGCCGACCTCCCCCTCACCTACCTGCCCCCGGACCCGAGCGACCTGCCCGACCGGCCGGACCGCCCCGGGGGTCGCTGAGCGCCCGTCCACCCTACGCCCGGCCCGTGCCCGTGGCGCCGGGCCGCTCCCAGCCTGTGGCCTGCCGGTCAGCCTGTGGCCTGGACCACCACGGCCACCGCGTCGTACCACGATGTGGCCATGGCCTGCCCGAACGCCGGCTGGGCGGTGGTGGAGGGCGCCAGCGACGGGTCCCAGGCCAGCACGTTGCCGTGTGTCGGGTCCGTTGTGACCAGGTAGCTGAACCCGGGGGTGCTGCCGGCGCTCCCGGTGGTGGCCGGGTAGGCCCAACCCCAGTAGAGGCCGTGCCCCGGCCCCGAGGTGAGCGACGGGAACGGGCAGGTCGTGCCCGAGCACAGGGCGCCGTCGTCGACCCCGGCGGCAGCCACCGACCAGGTCGCCGAGGCGCCGGACGGCGCCGACCACTCCGAGGCCCACACGAAGGCGTCGAAGGTTGTGCCGGACCAGTGCACCTCGATCGTGGTGGCCCCGACCGACCGCACCACGCCGTACCAGATCTCGACGGCGTCACCGCTCGGGTCGTTGGTGAACCCGGCCGACTTGGTCGCCTGCCACTCGACCCGGCCGGCGGTGTCGGTGACCGATGTCACGTGCGACACGCCAGCAGAGGGTGCGGTGTGGGCCATCACCAGCAACACGTCGCCCACCGCGTGCGTGGTGACGGCGAGCGTGGTCCCTGTGTTGTCGATCGCCGGGTACCCGGGTGCCTGCGTGTCGCCGGCCGGCGCCGTGGTGGTCGGGGTCGTGGTGGTCGGGGTCGTGGTGGTCGGGGTCGTGGTGGTCGGGGTCGTGGTGGTCG
>JASHWO010000068.1 GCA_030044045.1 Acidimicrobiales bacterium | reverse complement strand
CTGCTGCTGGTCCGGTGGCTCCTGACGGTCCCCGCCGGTGACCCACCCGTCTGGCAAGCTCTCCCCATGGCGTCGCAAGAGCACTGGCACGAGGGGGAGCTGCTCGGGTTCGACCTGGAGACCACCGGCGTCGACCGGTTCTCCGACGTGCCGGTGCAGTATGCCCTGGTCACGGTGGCCGGCGAGGTCGTCGTGCGGCGGGAGGTGGGGCTGGTCGACCCGGGCCGGCCGATCCCCGAGGCGGCGACGGCGGTCCACGGCATCACCACCGACCGAGCCCGGGCCGAGGGGCGCCCGCTGGCCGAGGTGGTCCACCTGCTGGCCTCGGCGCTGGTCGAGGCGTCGTCTCGCGGGGTGCCCGTGGCGGGGATGAAGCTCGACTACGACCTCACCATCCTCGACGTCCAGTGCCGGCGCCTGGACGGGCTGGGCCTGGCCGGACGCGGCTTTCACGGGCCGGTGGTCGACGCCCTGGTGCTGGACCGTCATGTCGACCGCTACCGCCGGGGGAGCCGGACCCTGGCCAGCCTTTGTGCCCACTACCAGGTGCCGATCGACCACGCTCACGACGCCTCGGCCGACGCCGAGGCCACGGTGGGCGTGCTGGCCGAGATGTGCCGGCGGTACCCGCTCCTGGCCCGGATGACCCTGGCCGACCTGCACCGGGCCGAGGAAGGGTGGCACCGGGAGTGGGCCACCTCCTACGACGAGTGGCGCCGGGGGCGGGGCATGGCCCCGATGGATCCCCGCGACTACGACTGGCCGTACGCGGCGACGGGAGCGCTCGAAGCAGTGGCGGCTGCCGGCGGGGACGGCGCCGACCTGGCCGTCGCCTCCTAGGTCGGAGCGGCCACCGCTCGCCGCGACGGCACCTCGTTGCCCCAGCGAGCTGGTACCGCCCGCCTGGTCGCCGGGCCAGGCACCGCCTGCCCGGTTCCGGGCGCGACCGTGCGCCACGCCGCCGGGGGTCCGGCATCTCCGACCCGGTCCGGGCGCGAGAGAATTGGGACATGCGCGCCTGGGAGGTGAGCGAGCCGGGGCCGGTTGACGGCGGTCCCTTGCGGCTGGTCGACCGCCCGGCGCCCGAGCCTGGTCCCGGCCAGGTCCGGGTACAGGTCACGGCGTGCGGGGTGTGCCGGACCGACCTGCATGTGGCCGAGGGCGACCTGCCGGTGCACCGGCCGCACGTGGTGCCCGGCCACGAGGTGGTGGGCCGGGTCGGCGCCCTCGGCCCGGGGGCCGGCCGGTTCGCGGTGGGGGACCGGGTGGGCGTGGCCTGGCTGGCGTGGACCTGCGGCGCCTGCCGGTTCTGCCGGCGGGGTGCCGAGAACCTCTGCCCCTACGCCACCTTCACCGGCTGGGACCACGACGGGGGCTACGCCGAGGCCACGGTGGTGGACGAGCGCTACGCCTACCGACTGCCCGACGACCTGCCCGACGACCAGGCGGCGCCGCTGCTCTGCGCCGGCATCATCGGGTACCGGGCGCTGCGCCTGACCGGGCTGCCACCTGGCGGCCGCCTGGGTATCTACGGCTTCGGGGGCTCGGCCCACCTGACCGCCCAGGTGGCCATGGCCGAGGGGGCGGCCGTGTACGTGGCCACCCGGTCGGCCGGGGCCCGGGCGCTGGCCGCCGATCTCGGCGCGGCCTGGGTGGGCCCCGCCGACGAGGCCCCGCCGGACCCGTTGGACGCCGCCATCCTCTTCGCCCCGGCCGGCGAGCTGGTGCCGCCGGCACTGGCTGCCCTCGACCGGGGCGGGGTGCTGGCCGTCGCCGGCATCCACCTCTCCGACGTGCCGCCGCTGGACTACCAGGCCCACCTGTTCCAGGAGCGGGTGGTGCGCAGCGTCACTGCCAACACCCGCCGCGACGGCGAGGAGCTGTTGCGGCTGGCACCCCGGCTGGGGGTACGGGCCACCACCGTGGCCTACCCGCTGGAACGGGCGCCGGAGGCGCTGGCTGACCTGGCCCACGACCGGTTCACCGGGGCGGCGGTGCTGCAGGTGGGATGACGGCCGGGGTCGCCCGGGGCGCTGGTGCCCCGGTCGGCGGTCGGCGGTCGGCGGGCCGCGCAGCCGGGGTCAGCCGTAGGTTGGCCGTGCCCGGAGCGCCGGGTGGTAGCGTCGTGGGGTACGGGCCGTTGGCGCAGCTGGTAGCGCACTTGCATGACGCGCAAGGGGTCAGAGGTTCGAGTCCTCTACGGCCCACACGGAAACCCCTGGTCAGGTAAGGGTCTGGCGGGGATCTGGTGACCAAGGGCGTGAAGGCGGCCAAGTCCCGCCCGGCCGTCGGCATCGCCTCGCCGCCGCTCCGCCGATGTCTACGGCCGCATTCTCCAACCCCAGCGGGAAGAGGCCGCCACGGCGCTGGCCGGGATGCTGTTCGGGTGAGTGCCTTACGCGTCAGTCTAAGAACAGTTGTCGCACTGTCCCGATAACGGCAGCATGAGGTGACACGTCGGGCACACTGGACGGACACTCTGGACCCCTTTGCGCACCCGTGCCTGGTTCCGCTTTCTTGCCACCTGTGGCGTCAGCGCCGGAGTACCACCGTCGGGCGGCAGCGGTGCTCCAAAGAAGCGGTGGCAGTTGAGGCGTTCAACT
>JASHWO010000067.1 GCA_030044045.1 Acidimicrobiales bacterium | reverse complement strand
GGGGCGGGGGCCCGGTGAGCGGGAGGGGCGCCGGCGGCGGCCGGGCCGGGGGGGCCAGCACGACGAAGACGAAGAGAACGAAGCAGCACAGGCACGACCGAGGAACAGGAACAGCAAGGAGATCCCGATGAGCACCGTCCGAGTAGCGATCGCCGGCGTGGGCAACTGCGCCAGCTCCCTGGTCCAGGGGATCTCGTACTACCGGGACGCCCGGCCGGGCGACGTGGTCCCCGGCCTCATGCACGTGGTGCTCGGCGGCTACCACGTGCGCGACCTCGAGGTGGTGGCCGCCTTCGACGTCGACGCCGCCAAGGTCGGCACCGACCTGGGCAAGGCGGTGTTCGCCGGGCAGAACAACACCATCCGCTTCGCCGAGGTGGGCGAGCTGGGGGTGACCGTGCAGCGGGGCCCGACCCTCGACGGGCTCGGCCGCTACTACCGGGACGTGGTGGAGGAGTCGCCGGCGGCGCCGGTCGACGTGGCGGCGGCGCTGGCCGAGGCCCGGGCCGACGTGCTGGTGGCCTACCTGCCGGTGGGCTCCGAGGCGGCGCAGCGCCACTACGCCGAGGCGGCGCTGGCCGCCAAGGTGGCCTTCGTCAACGCCATCCCGGTGTTCATCGCCTCCGACCCCGACTGGGCCCGGCGGTTCGAGGAGGCCGGCGTGCCCATCGTGGGCGACGACATCAAGAGCCAGGTCGGCTCCACCATCGTCCACCGGGTGCTGACCCGCCTGTTCGAGGACCGCGGCCTGGCCCTCGACCACACCTACCAGCTCAACGTCGGCGGCAACATGGACTTCCGCAACATGCTGGAGCGGGACCGCCTGGAGTCGAAGAAGATCTCCAAGACCCAGGCGGTGACCAGCCAGATCGAGCACGCCCCGCTGCCCGAGGACGACGTGCACATCGGCCCCTCGGACCACGTCCCCTGGTTGGCCGACCGCAAGTGGGCCTACGTGCGCATGGAGGGCCGGAACTTCGGCGACGTGCCGCTGAACCTGGAACTGAAGCTCGAGGTGTGGGACTCGCCGAACTCCGCCGGGGTGATCATCGACGCCGTCCGTTGCGCCAAGTTGGCCCTCGACCGGGGCATCGGCGGCCCGCTGCTCGGCCCGTCCGCCTACTTCATGAAGTCGCCCCCGGTGCAGTACCACGACGACATCGCCCACCAGATGGTGGAGGCGTTCGCCGCCGGCTGATCATCCCTCCCGCGACGCCCACCAGGCGTCCAGCCGGCGGCCGGCCTCCTCCTCGCCGAGGGGACCCTCCTCCAGCCGGAGGTCGAGCAGGAAGGCCAGGGCCTCCCCCACCACCCGGCCGGGCCCCACCCCGAGCCGGGCCATCACCTGGTTCCCGTCGAGGTCGGGCCGGATGGCCTCCAGCGACTCGCGGGCCGCCAGCTCCTCGATCCGGCGCTCCAGCTCGTCCATGCGCCGCCCCAGCGCCCGGGCCTTGGCCTCGTTCCGGGTGGTGCAGTCGCAGCGAGTCAGCTCGTTCAGCCGGCGGAGGAGCGGCCCGGCGTCGCGCACGTAGCGCCGCACCGCCTTGTCGGTCCACCCCAGCCGGTAGGTGTGGAACCGAAGGTGGAGCTCGACCAGCGCCACCACCTCCTCCACGTCGTGGCCGGGGTAGCGCAGGGCCTCCATCCGCTGGCGGGTCATGCGGGCCCCCACCACCTCGTGGTGGTGGAAGGTCACCCCGCCCCGGTCGAAGGACCGGGTGCGGGGCTTGCCCACGTCGTGGAAGAGGGCGGCCAGGCGGAGGACGCGGTCGGGCACCGGGGAGCCGGCCGAGGTCTTGTCCACCACGGCCAGGGTGTGGGCCAGCACGTCCTTGTGCCGGTGGATCGGATCCTGCTCGAGCGCCATCGCCGGCAGCTCGGGCAGGAACTCGCCGGCCAGGCCGGTGTCGACCACGAACCACAGGGCGGCGGAGGGGACGGGAAGCACCAGGATCTTGTCGAGCTCGTCCCGGATTCGCTCGGCCGACACGATGGCCAGCCGGCCGTGCCCGGCCCGCACCGCCGCCACCAGGGCCGAGTCGGGCCGCAGCGCGAAGCGGGCGGCGAAGCGGGCGGCCCGCAGCATGCGCAGCGGGTCGTCGTCGAAGGAGATCTCGGGGTCGAGCGGCGTGCGCAACCGCCCGGCGGCCAGGTCGCCCAGCCCGTCGAAGGGATCCACCAGCGCCATCTCCGGCAGGCGGAGGGCCATGGCGTTGACCGTGAAGTCACGCCGGGACAGGTCGGCCTCGACGTCGCGGCCGAAGGTCACCTCGGGCTTGCGCGACTCGGGGCGGTACGCCTCGGCCCGGTGGGTGGTGATCTCGTAGACCCGCCCGCCCCGGCGGCAGCCGATGGTCCCGAACCGCTTGCCCTGGGTCCACACGGCGTCGGCCCAGCCGGCCACCACCCGCTCGATCTCGTCGGGCACCGCGTCGGTGGTGAGGTCGTAGTCGGCCGGGGGCACGCCGCCCTTCCCGAACGCCGTCCCGCCGCCCTCCGCCGCGGCCCCGGCCGGCGCCAGCCCGTTCCCGGACGCCGGGACCGCCGACACCAGGGCGTCGCGCACCGACCCGCCCACCAGGTACAGGGCGTGGCCGGCCCCGGCGAACCGCCGGGCCAGCTCGTCGGTGGCCTCCACCAGGGGACGGAACCGCTCGGGAACAGGTGCGTTCGGCACCGGCACACGTTAGAGGCCAGCGGACCGGTGGTACGCCGCCGGCCGGCATGGGATTGGGA
>JASHWO010000066.1 GCA_030044045.1 Acidimicrobiales bacterium | reverse complement strand
GGCCCGGATCTCGGCCGGCCAGCCGGCCGGGTCGAGGCCGTGCCGGGCGAGCAGGGCCACCGCCACCCGGTCGATCCCGAAGGCCACGCAGGCACTGTGGGCCGGCACCCCGGGCGCCGACTCGATGCCGAAGGCCTGGCCGAAGTGGTCACGGTGGCAGTTGGCCGACATCACTGCCGTGGGCGAGTCGTCACCCCGCAGCGTGGTCACCCCCTCCAGCTTCAGCTCCTCCTGGAGCTGGTCGGTGGCCAGCACGGTGCCGACCCGGCCGAAGAACGGATCGGAGGCGGGCACCGCCGACATCGGCAGGCCCAGCGACTCGAGCAGGGCCAGGCCGCGGGCCAGGCCGTCGTCGCGGTGGGCCTGCGCGCCGTCGGCGTCGCCCACGTACACCACCTCGTGCATCACGAAGGCCTGCAGGCGCGCCGCCTGGGTGCTGGGCTCGTGGCGGAAGCAGTAGCTCGACACGTCGAAGTACCGGCCTCCCGGCGGCACGGCGGGACCGCACAGCGGGTAGACGGCGTGGCAGGCTGCCGACCCCAGCACCACCTCGGCCGGCTCGAGCAGGGCCGACCAGTCGCCGCCGGACTCGATGCGGCGCAGCAGCTCGCGGTGCTCCCGGTCGCCGCCGTGGAACACGTGCACCGACCCCATGAGGTCGGGGAAGGACTCCACGTAGTTCGTGTGCCCGAAGGTCTGGCGGGCCACCACCGGCGGGAAGTGGAGGCGGGACGCGCCCAGCTCCGCCGCCCACTGGTCCACCAGGCCGCTGACCGCGTCGGCCACGCCCTGGTAGGCCGCCGAGCGGCCGTAGAGGCCCAGCACGCCGGTCTCCACCAGCAGCCCGGCGCCCAGGAGCGCCTCCCGCAGCGTTCCCTCGGCCGGGGACGCCCCGAGATCGCCCGCCGCCTCGCACGCCGCGTGGCCGGCGGCCGGGTCCGTCGTGAGGTCGGTCGGTTCGTCGGTCAGCACGTCGGTCATCGGGGTCACGATCCTTCCTTTGCCAGGAGCAGTAGCTGTGCGTTGTCGCCCAGGATCCGGTCGTTGCCGACCATCAGGGCGGCGCCGTGGACGTCGCGCAGGTGGCGGCCCAGGCTGTAGGGGGTTCCCTCGCGGTACCCGTCCATCCCGCAGATGGCCAGGGCTCGGGACACCACGTCCACCGCCAGGTTGGCCGCGCCCACCTTCAGCGCGTTCAGCCCGACGGCGTCGCCGAAGCTCTCGGCCCGGTGGCCGCCGGCAGCCTCGTCGAAGCGGGCCAGCACCCCCCGGACCAGGGTGTCGAGCTGCTGGAGGACCACCCCCAGCTCGGCCAGCCGCAGGGCGGCCGGTGGCGGGGCGGCCGGATCCTGGCGGGCCTTGCGGCGCACCAGGGCGCCGGCGCGAGCGGCGGCCGACGAGGCGATCCCCAGCCAGACGTGGCTCCAGAGGATGTGCGAGTACGGGAGCATGGTGGCCGCGGCGATGTCGGCGAACGGGTCGTCGAGGATCATCGACCGGGGGCCGGCGGCCCGGAGCACGAACCCCGGGCTGCAGGTGCCCCGCAGGCCCAGGGTCTGCCACTCGCTCACCTGCTCCAGCTCCAGGTCCGGCGGCGTGCAGGCCACCAGGACCTGGTCGCCGGGCGGGCTGTCCGGCGAGCGCCGGGCGGTCACCAGCACGGCGTCGGCATGGGCGCCGTAGGAGATGACCGGCGCCTGCTTCTCCAGGGTGAACCGGTCACCGGCGGCCTCCACTGCGCAACCGCTCTGGCGCAGGCGACCACCGATGCCGGCCTCGGTGGTGGCCGAGGCCAGCAGGAGCTGGTCGGCGGCCACCCGCCGCAGCAGGTCCGCTAGCGCGTCGCTCCGCCCGTGCCGGGCCAGGCAGGCCACCTGCAGGTGGTGCATGGCCAGCACCATGGCGCTGGAGGCGCAGTGCCGCCCTAGGGCCTCCACCGTGGCGCAGGCCTCGCCCAGCGTGCACCCCTCACCCCCCTGCTCGGCCGGCACCAGGGCGCCCAGCAGCCCGGCCTCCCGCAGCGCCTGCACCGTCTCCACCGGGAAGCGCGCCGCCCGGTCGACGTCGGCGGCGGCGGCGGCGGCCACCTCCTCGGCCACCCGGCGGGCCCGCTCGGCCACGGACGGCCGGTCCAGCACGGTGGTCATGACCCCACCCCCGCGCCGCACAGCCCTTCCAGCGCGTCGCGCAGGGAGCCGACCGAGGAGAAGGTGGCCTTCCGTAGCATGGCCTCGGGGAACTCCGTGTCGAAGGCGTCCTCCAGAGCCAGCATCACGTTCACGCTGGCGTGGGAGGTCATGCCGGCCTGGAACAGGTCGTCCTCGTCACCCAGCGTGGTCACGTCCACCGGGAGCCTGGCGTGCTCGGCCAGGACCGTCCGGATCAGTGCCGTCCGCTCGTCCATCTTCTCTCGCTCCTTTGCTTCCCAGGCTCGTTGCTCGTTCGATCTCCTACCGCCACCACCGACCCGGGCCGGTGGCGCCGGCCGCTCACCGGCGGCGCGCCGCGGCGACCACCTGCCGCACCAGCTCGTCGGCCTCCACCGCGTGTGGGGGGTCGGCCACCACGTGGGCCCGCCGGACCGACCGGCCGTCCCCGTCCGGGCCGGTACTGCCGTTCCCGCCGGGGCTGCCCACTGCCCGGTCGATGGCCCGCGCCAGGTGGGCCACCACGGCCGGGCCGTCGGCGGCACCGGGAGCCAGCGGCGCAGCAACCACGAAGCCCCGGGCCCCGACTCGGGCCACCGGGTCGTCGAAGCGCAGCTCCGAGCGCAGGGCGTGGGCCGCCGCGGCCAGCGTGGCGTGCTCGGCACCCTGGCCGGCTCGCCCGGCCCCGTCCACGGAGCCCCCGCCGGCCAGCTCGAAGGCGGCCACCAGGAGCGATCCCCCGCCGTCGCGCGCCGCGCCCAGCAGGCGACCGGTCCGGGCCAGCAGCATCCCGAGGGATGGGAGGCCGGTGGTGCCGTCCGTGGGCTCCAGCAGCTCGGGCACGTCCGCCA
>JASHWO010000065.1 GCA_030044045.1 Acidimicrobiales bacterium | reverse complement strand
CCAGCTTCCAGCGGCGGTGGCCGGGCGGCACTGGCGACGGGGGTACGGGCGCCGGAGCCGTGGGCGCCCCGGGCGCCACCAGCGACCTCAGACCAGCTCGATGCGGGCCATGGGGGCGTTGTCCCCCGGGCGCGGCCCCAACTTCAGGATCCGGGTGTACCCGCCGGGCCGGTCGGCGTAGCGGGGGCCGATCTCCTGGAAGAGCTTGTAGGCCATGTCCTTGTCCCGGATCAGCGCTACCACCCGGCGCCGCTGGTGCACCCCGCCCTTGCGGGCGGCGGTGATGCACTTCTCGGCCACCGGGCGCATGGCCTTGGCCTTCGTCTCGGTGGTGACCAGGGACTCGGCGGCGATGAGCGAGGCCACCAGGTTGCCCAGCATGGCCTTCTGGTGCGCCGCGTCGCCGCCCAGCCGGCGGCCGCGCTTGGGGGTTCCCTGCATCGGCCTACTCCTTCGTGCGGAGCGACAGGCCCCGCTCGTCGAGCCGCTGGATCACCTCGTCCAGTGACTTCTGGCCGAAGTTGGTGATGGCCAGCAGGTCGTCGAGGGTCTTGTCCACCAGGTCGCCGATGGTGTTGACCTGGGCCCGCTTCAGGCAGTTGCGCGGCCGCTCGGAGAGGTCGAGATCCTCGATCCGCAGGTCCAGGTCGGGTGAGCCGTTGCTCACCGTGCCCGTCTCGCCCAGCTCCAGTCCCTGCGGCGCCTCCTCCAGGTCGGCCACCAGGCTGACCAGGGTGCGCAGGGTGTCGCCGGCCGAGGCCAGGGCCTCCCGGGGCGAGAGGGAGCCGTCGGTCTCGATGTCCAGCACCAGCCGGTCGAAGTCGGTGGACTGCTCGACCCGCACCGGCTCCACGTCGAAGGTCACCCGCCGCACCGGCGAGAAGATGGAGTCGACGGGGATCACCCCGATGGTGGACGAGCGCTTGTTCCGGTCGGCCGACACGTAGCCCCGCCCCCGCTCCACGGTGACGTCGAGGGCCAATCGGCCCTTGGCGTTCAGCGAGGCGATGTGCAGGTCGGGGTTGAGCACCTCCACGTCTGCCGTGGTCTGGAGGTCGGCGGCCGTGACGTCGCCCGGGCCCCGCTTGTCGATCCGCAGGGTCACCGCCTCGTCCGAGGCCACCCGGACCAGCAGATCCTTCAGGTTCAGGATGATGTCGGTGACGTCCTCCTTGACCCCGGGCAGGGTGGTGAACTCGTGCAGGGCCTCGTCGAAGCGGACCTGGGTCACGGCGGCGCCGGGGATCGACGACAGCAGGGTGCGGCGCAGGGAGTTCCCCAGCGTGTGGCCGAACCCGGGGTCGAGCGGCCCCACGGCGAAGCGCTGCCGGTGGTCCCGCTCCTCGTCGACGGCCTCGACGGTGGGTCGTTGGATGATGAGCATTCGGTGGCTCCTCGGTTCCCGGGGGTCTGCTACTTCGAGTAGAGCTCGACGATGAGCTGTTCCTGCACCGGCTCGTCGATGTGCTCCCGCAGGGGCGGGTTCAGCACCTCCACGGCGAACCCGGCGTCGCCGGCCTCCAGCCACGGGGGCGACTGGCGGTCCAGGGTGTCCATGTTCCGCCGCACGACGAACATCTCTCGTGAGGGCGCCTTCAGCGACACCGTCTGGCCCTTGCGGACTCGGTAGCTGGGGATGGTCACCCGCTTGCCGTCGACTAGCACGTGCCCGTGGCGGACGAACTGGCGGGCCTGGCGCCGGGAGGCGCCCCAACCAGCCCGGAACACCACGTTGTCCAGGCGCAGCTCCAGCATCCGCAGCAGGTTCTCGCCGGTGATCCCCGGCTGGCGGCTGGCCTCCTCGTAGAGGTTCCGGAACTGCTTCTCCAGGAGGCCGTAGATCCGGCGGGCCTTCTGCTTCTCCCGGAGCTGGGTCAGGTACTCGGAGCCCTGGCGCACCCGGTCGCGGCCGTGCTCGCCCGGCGGGTAGGCCCGGCTGTGCCGGTCGGTGACCGCCTCGGAGACGGGGCACTTCAGCGAGTAGCAGCGCTCGCCCTTCAAGAAGAGCTTGGTGCGCTCGCGCCGGCAGAGCCGGCAGACGGGTCCGGTGTAGCGGGCCATGACTAGACCCGCCGCCGCTTCTTGGGGCGGCACCCGTTGTGGGGGATGGGAGTCACGTCCTTGATGCCGACCACCTCGATGCCGGCGGCGGCCAGGGAACGGATGGCCGTCTCCCGGCCCGAGCCCGGCCCCCGGACCAGCACGTCGACCTTGCGCACCCCGTGCTCCATGGCCCGGCGGGCGCAGGCCTCGGCGGCCAGCTGGGCGGCGAAGGGCGTCGACTTGCGCGAGCCCTTGAAGCCCACGTTGCCGGCCGACGCCCAGGCCAGCACGTTGCCCTCGGGGTCGGCAATGGCCACGATGGTGTTGTTGAAGGAGCTCTTGATGTGCGCCACGCCGTAGCTGACGTTCTTGCGCTCGCGGCGGCGGGGGCGGCGGGCCCCCTGCTGCTTGGTGGGCTTGGCCATTACTTGCGCACCTTCTTCTTCCCGGCGACGGTCTTCTTCGGCCCCTTGCGGGTGCGGGCGTTGGTGTGGGTGCGCTGCCCGTGGACGGGCAGCCCCTTCCGGTGGCGCACGCCCTGGTAGCAGTTGATCTCCATCTTGCGCTTGATGTCCTGGGAGACGTCCCGCCGCAGGTCGCCCTCGACCCGCAGGTTGGTGTCGATGTCGTTCCGCAGGCGGACGACCTCCTCGTCGGTGAGGTCGCGCACCCGGGTGCCCGGGTCGACGCTGGTACGGGCGCAGATCTCCTGCGCCTGCGTCCGGCCGACGCCGTAGATGTAGGTGAGCGACACCTCCAGGCGCTTCTCGCGTGGGATGTCCACACCGGCGATGCGGGCCATGCCTTCCTCCTATCCCTGCCGCTGCTTGTGCCGGGGGTTGTCGCAGATCACCACGACGCGCCCGTGCCGGCGGATGACCTTGCACTTCTCGCAGATCGGCTTCACGCTCGGCCGGACCTTCATCGTGGGTTCCTCAGTCTCTCCGTCACTACTTGTACCGGTAGGTGATCCGCCCCCGGTTCAGGTCGTAGGGGGTGATCTCCACCTGGACCTTGTCCCCGGGGAGGATACGGATCCGGTGCATCCGCATCTTCCCCGAGCTGTGCGCCAACACCTTGTGCCCGTTCTCGAGCTCCACGCGGAACATGGCGTTGGGGAGCGGCTCCACCACCGTGCCTTCCAGCACGATGGCATCTTCCTTGGGCTTGGGCAGGTGACTCTCCTCGACTCGTTCCGGCACCGGGCCGGCGGCGCGGGGCCGGAACGGTGCGATAACGGCTGGCCGGTACCGGCAGTCCCGGCAGGGACCGGCCGGCGGGCCGAACGGGCAGCTTACCGGATGCCCGCCCGTCCCGCCAGGGGCCAGCCCCGGCGGGACGGGCGGGCTCACGTACGGCCGGCGTGGGGCGGGGGCCCACGCAGCGGAGGAGCCTGGGTTGGGGTGCCCAGGCGGGGCTACAACACAGTAAAGACCTCCGGGCCGTGCTCGGTGACGGCGATGGTGTGCTCGAAGTGGGCCGACAGCCGCCCGTCGGCCGTGACCACGCTCCAGCCGTCGTCCAGCAGGACGGTCTCCGGGCCGCCGGCGTTGACCATGGGCTCCACGGCGAACACCATGCCCGGCTTCAGGGTCGGGCCCGGGCTGCCCGGCCAGTAGTTCGGCACCTGGGGCTGCTCGTGCATGGCCGTCCCGATGGCGTGGCCCACGTACTCCCGGACCACGGTGAAGCCGGCCGCCTCGGCCACGTCCTGGACTGCCCGCCCCACCTCGTGCAGGCGGTTCCCCGCCGTGAGCTGGGCGATCCCCGCCCACAGGCTCCGCTCGGTGACCTCGAGGAGGCGCCGGGCCTCAGCCGAGACCTCCCCCACCGGGGCAGTGTAGGCGGCGTCGCCGTGGTAGCCCTCCACGATGGCCCCGCAGTCCACCGAGAGGATGTCCCCCTCCTGCAGTCGGTAGTCGCCGGGGATGCCGTGGACGATCATGTCGTTCGGGGAGGTGCAGACCACCGCCGGGAAGCCGTGGTAGCCCAGGAAGTTCGACATGGCGTGGCGGCGCTCGAGAACCTCCCGGGCCACGGCGTCGATCTCCCGGGTGGTCACCCCGGGCCGGATGGCCGCCCGGGTGGCTTCGTGCATCTCGGCCACCACCCGGCCGGCCCGGCGCATCCGCTCCAGCTCGGGCCCGGTCCGCCTCACGCGTTCCCCCGCGGCCGCCGGGGGCCGGTCCCGCCCTTGCGCTGGTCGATGGCCCGCACGCACCGCCGGGTCACCGCGTCCGGAGAGCCGGTGCCGTTGATGGGGGCCAGCAGTCCGTGGCGCCGGTACCACTCGATGAGGGGCGCCGTCTGGCGCTCGTAGAGCTCCAGACGGCGACCGATGGCCTCCTCGGTGTCGTCCTCTCGCTGGACCACCTCGCCGCCGCAGACGTCGCACGTCCAGTTGCTGAGGGGCGGGCTGCTGACCGAGTAGTTGGCCCCGCAGTCCACGCACACCCGGCGCGAGGCCAGCCGGCGCAGGACCAGGGCGGTGGGCACCTCCAGGTCGATCACCAGGTCCAGGTGGTCCGGCTCCAGCCGCTTGGCCAGGTCCTCGGCCTGGGCAATGGTACGGGGGCAGCCGTCGAGGACGAACCCCCGGGCCCGGATGTCACGCTCGGCCAGGCGCTGGCCCACCATCTCCATGATGAGCTCGTCGGAGACCAGCTCGCCCTGGTCCATGAGGGCACTGGCCCGGAGCCCCAGGGAGGTGCGGGACTTGACCTCGCCCCGCAGCATGTCCCCGGTGGAGACGTGGGGCACCACGTAGTGATGGGACAGGCGCACGCACTGCGTCCCCTTGCCGGCCCCCTGTTTGCCGAGGACCACGAGCCTGACCCCGGGTACCACCCAGGCCCTACTTGAGGAATCCCTCGTAGTTGCGCATCATGAGCTGGCTGTCGATCTGGCGCATCGTTGTGATGGCCACCCCCACCGAGATCAGCAGGGTGGTGCCGTAGAACGGGAACTTGTTCAGGTTCCACAGCGCCATGAGGATGGACGGCACCACCGCCACCGAGGCCAGGAAAAGGGCCCCGGGCACGGTGATCCGGTTCAGGATGTGGGCGAAGTACCGCTCGGTGGGCGGTCCGGGCCGGATGCCCGGGACGAACCCGCCCTGCTTGCGGATGATGTCCGCCTGCTGGTGCGGGTCGAAGGCCACGTAGACGTAGAAGAACGTGAAGGCCAGGATCAGCACGAAGTACAGGGCGATGTAGATCAGGCTGGTCGGCTGGATGTTTGTCTTGACGAAGCTCTGGAAGCTGTGCCAGGGGATGACGTTCGAGAGCAGCACCGGGATGTAGAGCACCGAGCTGGCGAAGATGATCGGGATCACGCCCGACTGGTTGACCTTCAGCGGGATGTAGGTGCTCTGCCCGCCGTACATGCGCCGGCCCACCACCCGCTTGGCGAAGGTGACCGGGATGCGCCGCTGGCCCTGTGTCATGAACACGATCACCACCAGCAGGATCAGCGAGATCACCAGGATCACGCTGAACTTCAGGACCCCGCCCTCCTCGTAGATACCCTTGCCGCCGGCGGGGATGGTGGCCACCACGTTGGCGAAGATCAGGATCGACATGCCCTGGCCGATGCCCCGCTGGGTGATCAGCTCGGCCAGCCACATGACCATGGCCGTGCCGGCGGTCAGGCACAGCACCATGAAGGCCCCGAGGGCGATGTTGAACTTCGGGATCAGGTCGACGGTGGTGCCGAGCAGGGCCGAGTCGTGGCCGTGGAAGGCGTAGACCAGGCCGGTCGACTGCATCAGGGCCAGGGCGATGGTGAGGTACCGGGTGGTCTGGGTGATCTTCTTCTGGCCAACCGCCCCCTGGTCCCGCCACTCCTCCAGCTTCGGGATCACCGTCGAGAGGAGCTGGATGATGATCGAGCTGGTGATGTAGGGCATGATGCCCAGGCCGAAGACGGCCAGGCGCACCAGAGCGCCGCCGGAGAACAGGTTCAGGAAGCCGAGCACGCCGGCCGACCCGGCGGACTTCTCCAGCGACTGGAGCTTTGTCCAGCTCACGCCGGGGACGGGGACGTTGGCGCCGACCTGGTAGAGCATGATGATCCCCAGGGTGAACAGGACCTTGTTACGGAGGTCGGGGACCCTGAAGATGTTGCCCAGGCGGGAGAACATCGTCGTTACCGGTTCATGAGCGCGTTACCGCTGGCGGGCGGCCGTCCATGGCCGAAGGGCAGGGGGACGCGCGACACGCTGCCGCCGGCCCCGGTGATCGTCGACTCGGCCGCCGCCGAGAAGGCATGGGCAGACACCCGCAGGGGCCGGTCCACCGTCCCCTTGCCCAGGATCTTGACCAGCGCCCCCGGACGGACCAGCCCGGCGGCGACCAGCGACTGCGGAGTGATCTCGTCGGTCCCCAGCGCCGAGAGGGCGTCCAGGTTGACCGGGGTGTACTCGATCCGGAATGGGTTCTTGAACCCGCGCAGCTTCGGGATGCGCTGCATCAGGGGCAGCTGCCCGCCCTCGAACCCGAGCGGCACGGTGTCGCGGGCGCCCTGGCCCTTGGTGCCGCGGCCGGCGGTCTTGCCGCCCTTGCCGCCGATGCCCCGGCCGACCCGGCGGCGGGGCCGGGTCGAGCCCTTGGGCGGCGAGAGCTCGTGCAGCTTCACTTCGCTGTGCCTTTCAGTCCGCCTGGGGCCCCAACCCCAGGCTCCTCCGCTGCGTGGGGCCCCTGCCCCACGCCGGCCGTCGCCTCCTCCACCCGCACCAGGTGCGGGACGCGGGCCAGCATGCCCCGGATCTCCGGGCGGTCGGGAAGGTCGTTCCACTGGCCGATGCCCCGGAGCCCGAGGGCCCGCAACGTGCCGCGGTGCTTCGGCTTGACCCCGATGGCCGAGCGGACCTGGGTGACGCGCAGCACGGCTAGCGCACCTCCGCGTAGAGCTCGGTCTCGCGCCGACGCTCGCGGTAGGCCCGGAGCACCCCGGCCGGGGCCACCTCGTCGGCCTGCTTGCCCCGTCGGGCCGCCACCTCGTCCGGCCGGCGCAGGGCCTTCAGCCCGGCGATGGTGGCGTGGGCCACGTTGATCCCGTTGGACGAGCCCAGCGACTTGGCCAGGATGTCGCGGATGCCGGCCATCTCCAGGATGTGCCGGGCGGCCCCGCCGGCGATCACCCCGGTGCCCGGGGCAGCAGGCTTCAGGAGCACCCGGCCGGCACCGCTCTCCCCGACGACCGGGTGGGTGATGGTGGAGCCGGCCAGGGCCACCTCGAAGACGTTCTTCCGCGCCTCCTCGATGCCCTTCTGGACGGCCAGCCCGGCCTCCTTGGCCTTGCCGTAGCCCAAGCCGACCCGGCCGTTGCCGTCGCCCACCACCATGAGGGCGGCGAACGAGAACCGGCGGCCACCCTTGACCACCTTCGCCACCCGGTTGACCCGGATGGTCCGTTCCTCGTACTGCACGTCGGTCATGCCCTCAGAGCTCCAGTCCCTCGTCGCGGGCGGCGTCGGCCAGGACGGCCACCCGACCGTGGTAGGCGAACCCCCCCCGGTCGAACACCACCCGGGTGATCCCCGCTGCCTTGGCCCGGCTGGCCAGCAGGCGGCCCACGGCGTCGGCCCCGGTCACGTTACCCGCGCCGGCGGCCCCCAGCTTGGCGCGCAGCTCCGGCTCTGCCGTCGAGGCGGCGGCCAGGGTGCGCCCGGCCTGGTCGTCGATGACCTGGGCCGAGATGTTCCGGTTGGAGCGGCTCACCGCCAGGCGCGGCCGCTCGGCCGTCCCCGACACCTTGCCCCGGACCCGGGCGTGGCGCCGGATGCGCTGGACACGCCGGGGGTTCGTCGTACCGGCCATCACTTCGCCGCCTTCCCGGCCTTGCGCAGCACCCGCTCCCCGGCGTAGCGCACGCCCTTGCCCTTGTAGGGCTCAGGCTTGCGGATCTTGCGGATGTCCGCCGCCACCTGGCCCACCTTCTCCTTGTCGATGCCCCGCACCACGATGCGGGTCGGCGAGGGCACCTCGAAGGTGATGCCCTCGGGGGCGTCCACCACCACCGGGTGGGAGAAGCCCAGCGCCAGCTCCAGCGCGGACGGCCCCTTGGCGTTGGCCCGGTAGCCCACGCCCACGATCTCCAGCTCCTTCGTGAAGCCCTGGGTCACCCCGGTCACCATGTTGGCCACCAGCGACCGGGTGAGCCCGTGCAGGGCCCGGTGCCGGCGTTCGTCGTCGGGCCGGGCCACCAGCAGCACGTCACCCTCCTGGCTGATGGTGATGCCGGGTGGGAGCTGGCGGGCCAACGACCCCTGCGGGCCGGTCACCGTCACCGAGTCATCGGCCACGGCCACCGAGACCCCGGAGGGTACCGGGATGGGGGAACGTCCGATGCGCGACATCAGCGTGCTCCTCTACCCGCCCGGGGCCCCGACCCCGAGCTTCTCCGTATGGCGGGGGCCATGGCCGGGGCCCCCGCCCCGGCGGCGGCCGTCTCGCTACCAGACATGGCAGAGCACCTCGCCCCCCAGGTGGCGCCGGCGCGCCTCCTTGTCGGTCATGAGGCCGTGGCTGGTCGACACCACAGCCACCCCGATGCCGCCCAACACCCGCGGCATCTTGTCGGCCCGAGCGTAGATGCGCAGGCCGGGCTTGGAGACCCGACGGATGCCGCCGATGGTGCCGGTGCGGTCGGACGAGTACTTGAGGGTGATCGACAGCTCCGAGCCGGGCCTGCCCGGCTGGCGCGCCACCTCGTAGCCGGCGATGAAGCCCTCCCGCTCGAGGATGGCGGCCAGTGCCTCCTTCACCTTCGACCCAGGCATCGTCACCGTCTCGAACTGGGCCGAGTTCGCGTTGCGGATGCGGGTCAGCATGTCCGCGATGGGATCGGTCATGGTCATGGCCGTCCTCCTACCAGCTCGCCTTGGTCACCCCGGGCACCTCCCCGGCGTGCACCATCGTCCGCAGGCAGATCCGGCACAACCCGAACTTCCGGTAGACGGCCTTCGGCCGGCCGCACCGGCGGCACCGGGTGTACGCCCGGACCTTGTACTTCGGGGTGCGCTGCTGCTTCTGGATGAGTGCCTTCTTCGCCATGGTGCCTATCGGGTCTCCTGTCGGAACGGGAAGCCGAACGCCCGCAGCAGCGCTCGGCCCTCCTCGTCGGTGCGGGCGGTCGTGACGATCGTGATGTCCATTCCCCGGGTGGTGTCGATCTTGTCGTAGTCGACCTCGGGGAAGATGAGCTGCTCGGTCACGCCGAACGTGTAGTTCCCGCACCCGTCGAACGACCGCGAGGAGAGCCCGCGGAAGTCCCGGATGCGGGGGATGGCCAGGCTGATGAGCCGGTCCAGGAACTCCCAGGCCCGGTCGCCCCGGAGCGTGACCTTCACCCCGATGGGCATTCCCTCGCGGAGCTTGAAGCCGGCGATCGACTTCTTGGCCCGGGCCACCACCGGCTTCTGCCCGGTGATGGTCTCCAGGTCCCGCTGGGCACCCTCGATGAGCGACTGCTGCTGGGTGGCCCGGCCGACTCCCATGTTGACCACGATCTTGGCCAGCCGGGGGACTTCCATCACGTTGCCGAGCTGCAGTTCCTCGGCCAGGCGGTCGCGCACCTCGGTCAGGTAGCGCTCCTTCAGACGGGGACGGGTGGCGACGCTCACAGCTCGCTCCCGCACTTCTTGCACACCCGGAGCTTGCGCCCCTGCTCGTCGGTGACGTAGCCGACGCGGGTCGGCTCGCCGCAGGACCGGCAGAGCACCGAGACCGCCGACACCGGCAGTGGCATGAACTTGTCGATAATGCCACCCTGCATGGTGTTCCGGGTGGGCTTGGAGTGGCGCTTGGCCACGTTCACGCCCTCGACCACCACCTTGCCCTCGGCCGGCATGGCCCGCACCACGTCGGCCTTGTGGCCCTTGTCCTTGCCGGCCCGCACCACGACCCGGTCGCCCTTGACCACCCGCATCACAGCACCTCCGGCGCCAGCGAGACGATGCGCATGAACTTCTTGTCCCGCAGCTCCCGCCCGACCGGGCCGAAGATGCGGGTGCCCCGGGGCTGCTGCTGCTCGTTGATGAGCACGGCGGCGTTCTCGTCGAAGCGGATGTAGCTGCCGTCGGGGCGGCGCTTCTCCTTCTTGGTCCGCACCACCACGCACTTCACCACGTCGCCCTTCTTGACCGCCGCCCCGGGGATGGCGTCCTTGACGGTGGCCACGAACACGTCGCCGATGCTGGCGTAGCGCCGGCGGGAGCCGCCGAGGACGCGGATGCACAGCAC
>JASHWO010000064.1 GCA_030044045.1 Acidimicrobiales bacterium | reverse complement strand
GGCCAGCTCCTCCACAGGGACGCCCTGGCGGTAGCCAGCGACCAACTCGGCTATCTTGTCGGGTCCGAGGCGTTGCTGGACCTGGAGAGAGGCCACAAGCGGATCGGTCGGGTGGACGGGCTCGCCGGGGTTCTGCCGCAGCACGGTCCCGAGCGGCGGCAACTCCAGCAAAGGGCCGTCCACCTGCGCAAACGGGTGATTTCTGGTCGTCGAAAGTGGTCTTGTACTGTGGCAGGGTAGGGCTACCAGCGGACGCAGGAGGAAGGAACGGCAGTGGCCAAGAACGAGAAGCGGGTCCAGGTGACCCTGGCCTGCGAGGTCTGCAAGCGCCGCAACTACATCACCACGAAGAACAAGCTGAACGACCGCGAGCGGATCGAGATGCGGAAGTTCTGCCGGTGGGACCAGCGGCACACCCTGCACAAGGAGACCCGCTAGCGACGCGGCCAGCCCGCGGCGCCGGGCCGCTGGGCCTGGTGGCCGGCGGGTGCTAGTCTGCCGGTCTGCTTCTTCCTCGGGCCGGGCGGCCTGGTCGCCCGCCCCGCCCGCAGAGGGCAGTAGCTCAACTGGTAGAGCACCGGTCTCCAAAACCGGCGGTTGGGGGTTCGAGTCCCTCCTGCCCTGCTCGGACCGGTGCGACATGTGAACCCGGAGCAAGCCCGTGAACCGCGAGACCAAGCGAATGATGCAGCGCCAGGGCCAGGTGGAGGCCGACGGCTCGCCCGCACCCCGCCGCCAGCCGCCGGCCGCCGCCACGAAGCGTCCAGCCACGAAACGCACCTCGCCCGCGCAGTTCATCCGTGAGATCCGAGACGAGCTCCGGCAGGTCGCCTGGCCCAGCCGAACTGAGATGGTCAACTACACCGCAGTGGTCCTGACCACCCTGGTGCTCATGGTCTCGCTGGTCTTCGCCCTGAACTACGTGTTCGGGCGAGCTGTCTTCTTCATGTTCCAGAAGTGAGCGCCACAGTGATCGACACCGACGACACCGAAGCCTCGGCCGGCGACGACGGCCGGGCGGACGACGAGGAGACCCCGGCCGTGGCCCCGGGCGAGGACGGGGCTCCGCTCGACGCCGCCTACGACGAGGACCTGGACGCCGAAGAGGACGACGAGGACGAGGAGTACGTCCCCAGCCCCTATGACCGGCCGGGCCGCTGGTACGTGGTGCACACCTATTCGGGCTACGAGAACAAGGTCAGCTCGAACCTGAAGAACGTCGTGGCCTCGCGGGGCATGGAGGACCGGGTCTTCGAGGTCGTCATCCCCATGGAGGACGTGGTGGAGTTCAAGGGGGGGAAGAAGGTCACCGTCCAGAAGAAGGTCTTCCCCGGCTACCTGCTCGTCCGTTGCGACCTGGACGACGACACCTGGGGGGCCGTCCGGAACACCCCGGGGGTGACCGGGTTCGTGGGACCGGGCACCAAGCCCACCCCCCTGTCCCGGCGGGAGGTCGAGAGCATCCTCCAGGTCAAGTCGGAGGGGGTGGAGGCGCCGCCGAAGCGGACCCGCCCCCGGCTGGAGTACGAGGTGGACGAGACGGTGCGGGTCAAGGAGGGCCCGTTCGCCGACTTCTCCGGCCAGATCGCCGAGATCAACGAGGACCAGCTCAAGCTGAAGGTGCTGGTGAACATCTTCGGCCGGGAGACCCCGGTGGAACTGGAGTTCAGCCAGGTCGCCAAGCTCTAGAGGAGAGATACGGTACGGCCGGGCGTGGGGCAGGGGCCCCCGCTCCGGAGGAGTCCTGGGGTTGGAGCCCCAGGCGGGAAGAGAACGCAGAACAGCCGGGCGTGGGGCAGGGGCCCCAGGCGGGAAGGGAAGCAGATGGCACCGAAGAAGCGCGTGCTCGCCGTGGTGAAGATCCAGCTCGAGGCCGGGGCGGCCACGCCCGCGCCCCCGGTGGGCACCGCCCTGGGTCCCCACGGGGTCCAGACCATGGAGTTCTGCAAGCAGTACAACGCCGCCACCGAGTCGCAGCGGGGGACGGTGGTGCCGGTCGAGATCACGATCTACGAGGACCGGAGCTTCACCTTCGTGCTGAAGACCCCGCCCACCCCGGTGCTGCTGCGCCAGGCAGCGGGCCTGCCCAAGGGCTCGGCCACCACTGGGCGGGAGCAGGTGGGCACGGTGACCACGGCCCAGCTCGACGAGATCGCCAAGACCAAGCTGCCGGACCTGAACACCGACGACCTGGAGGCGGCGCGGCGCCAGATCGCCGGCACCGCCCGCTCCATGGGCATCGCGGTGGCCGGCTAGACAGAGGACACGAGACAGCCGGGAGCGGGGATGGGGCCCCACTCTCCGGAGGAGCCGGCCATCGGGGAAGCCCACAGTGGGGCCCCGGGCGGGCAAGGAACGCAGACGGCCGGACGTGGGGCAGGGGCCCCGCTCTCCGGAGGAGCCCGGGGTTGGGGCCCCGGGCGGGAAAGGAGCACAGATGGCCAAGCACGGCAAGAAGTACCGGGCGGCGGCGGCCCGCGTCGACCGAGAGCACCTCTACGGAGTGGGCGAGGCGATCGACCTGCTGAAGGAAGGGGCGTTCGCCGGGTTCGACGAGACGGTGGAGCTGGGCGTGCGCCTCGGGGTGGACCCCCGCAAGGCCGACCAGATCGTCCGGGGCACCCTGTCGCTTCCTTCGGGCACCGGCCGCACCGAGCGGGTGGTGGTGTTCGCCGCCGGGGAGCACGCGGCTGAGGCCCGGGCGGCCGGGGCCGACGTGGTGGGGGCCGACGACCTGGTGGCGCGGGTGCGGGACGAGGGCTTCCTCGACTTCGACGTGGCCATCGCCACCCCCGACCTCATGGGCCAGGTGGGGACCTTGGGCCGGGTGCTCGGCCCCCGGGGCCTGATGCCGAACCCGAAGACGGGCACGGTGACCACCGACGTGGGCAAGGCGGTGGCCGAGTTCAAAGGCGGGCGGGTGGAGTACCGCACGGACAAGGTGGGCAACGTGCACGTCCGGGTGGGGAAGGTCTCCTTCACCGGGGAGCAGCTCGGGGCCAACATCCGGGCGGTGGTGGAGGAGCTGGTCCGGGCCAGGCCGGCCTCGGCCAAGGGCCGTTACCTGCTCACGGCCACCCTGGCCACCACCATGGGCCCGGGCATCCGGCTGGACACGGTCCGGGTGCGGGAGGCGGACGAGGAGCTGGCCGCCGCCTCCTGAGCGCGGCCCGGCGGCGGTGACTGGCCGGGCCTCTGCTACCATTTGGCAGGACAGCCCGCCGCGGGGCGGGCACGATCTGGACCGCCGTAGACCTCCGGTGCACCTCCGGGTGCTGAAAGGGCCATCCGGCCCGCCCGACGAGGCGACGTCACCCGAGCACCGCTCGGTCCGTCGTCCCCCGGAGATCACGCCGGTGGAGGAGCGATGGACAACCCGAGAGCGGAGAAGGTCGCCGTGGTGGACGAGGTGCGAGAGCGCCTCGGGAGCGCCACGGCCTCGGTGGTCACCGAGTACCGGGGCCTGACGGTGGCCGAGCTGGCCGAGCTGCGCCGCAGCCTGGCGGCGGCCGGCGGCGACTACAAGGTCTACAAGAACACCCTGGTCCGCCGGGCGATCGCCGGCAGCGCCCACCAGCCGATGGAGGACCTGCTCACCGGGCCGACGGCCATCGCCTTCGTCCACGGCGACGTGAGCGCGGTGGCCAAGGCGTTGCGGGACTTCTCCCGGAACTACCCCAGCCTGGTGGTCAAGGGCGGGTTGCTGGACGGCAGCGCCCTGTCGTCGGCCCAGCTCACCGCCCTGGCCGACCTCCCCTCGCGGGAGGTGCTGCTGGCCCGGCTGGCCGGCGCCCTGTCCGCCCCGCTCACCCAGATGGCCGGGCTGCTCCAAGCCCTGCCGAGGAACCTGGCCTACGGCCTGTCGGCCCTGCTCGACCAGCGGGGCGGGGCCCCGGCCGGAGAGGTCGAGGCCGAAGCGCCAGCCGAGGCCCAGGCAGCGCCCGAGCCCGGCGCCCCCGGGGAGCCGGTCGCCGAACAGGCCGAGCCGGCCAGCGAGCCAGCGCCCGAGGCGCCTCCCGCCGAGGCGGCAGCCGAGGCCGAGCCCCAGGCCGGAGCCGACGAGACCCCCGCCGGGTAGGCGGGCCCACACCGAGACCGGAAGCAAGAAAGGAAAGCCACCACCATGGCAGAGACCCTGACCAAGGACCAGATCCTCGACGGCATCGCCGCCCTGTCGGTGCTGGAGCTGAGCGAGCTCCTGAAGGAGTTCGAGGAGCGCTTCGGCGTGACCGCGGCGGCCCCGGTGGCCGTGGCCGCGGCGCCGGCCGCCGGGGGCGGGGAGGCCGCCGCCGGGGGTGAGGAGGAGCAGACCGAGTTCGACGTGGTCCTGGCCTCGGCCGGGGACAAGAAGATCCAGGTCATCAAGGAGGTCCGCTCCCTGACCAGCCTCGGCCTGAAAGAGGCCAAGGACCTGGTGGACAGCGCTCCGAGGCCGGTCCTCGAGCGCGTCAGCAAGGACGACGCCGAGAAGGCCAAAGCGGCGCTGGAGGGCGCCGGGGCCACGGTCGAGCTCAAGTAGCGCTCCGGCCGGTGCTGCCGGCCCGCCTGTGCCATCCTTGACGCCGGGGCCACGCCCCCCTAGCCTCGCGCTGGGGGGTTGTGTGCCCAGCCGTCCCCGGGTAGGATACAAGGTTGCCGTGCACGTCCTCGCTGCCTTCGCCTGTCATTCCGGTTGATGGCGCGCGCCACGGCTCGTCTCCGGACCCGCTCCGGATCCCTCGCCCACCGTCCGCAGTACCCGCAGCAGTGCCAGTGCAGTACCCGTCCGCAACTCGACTGGGAGGAGTAGGCCGTTGCCCGCACGGTCCCGAAGTCCCGAACGCGTGTCCTTCGCCAACATCGAGGAGGCCCTGCCGCTGCCGGACCTCATCTCGATCCAGCGCGACTCCTTCCAGTGGTTCCTGGACAAGGGCCTGGCCGAGGCGTTCGACGACATCAGCCCGATAGAGGACTTCACCGGCCAGCTCAGCCTGGAGCTGGAGTTCGACCCGTCCGACCCCACACTGCGTCCGCCGCCGAAGTTCTCGGTGGACGAGTGCAAGGAGAAGGACATGACCTACGCCGCTCCGGTTTTCGTCCGGGCGCGGTTCCTGAACGCCACCACCGGGGAGATCAAAGAGCAGACCGTTTTCATGGGGGACTTCCCCATGATGACGGACCGGGGCACGTTCATCGTCAACGGCACCGAGCGGGTGGTGGTCAGCCAGCTCGTACGGTCGCCTGGGGTGATCTTCCAGCCCGGCCGGGACGCCAAGACCATCTTCACCGGCACCATCCACCCCTACCGGGGCGAGTGGATCGAGCTGGACGTGGAGGCCAAGCCGTCCAAGGACGTGACCGCCGGGGCCCGGGTGGCCCGCAAGCGCCGCCTGCCCCTGTTCGTCCTGCTCCGGGCCCTGGGCTACGGGGACGAGGGGTTCCTGGAGCGGTTCGTCCGCCACTTCGACTTCCTGGAGGGCCAGTGGGAGAAGGAGAAGGGGCTGGCCCCCACCCGTGAGGAGGCCCTGCTCGAGATCTACAAGCGGGCCCGGCCGGGGGAGCCCCTCTCGGTGGAGGCCGCCCGCCAGTACTTCGAGAACGCCTTCTTCAACCCGAAGCGCTACGACCTGACCCGGGTGGGCCGGTACAAGCTGAACCGGAAGCTGGGCCCGGAGATCGACCGCATCTCCGAGCTGTTCGGGATCGAGCTGGAGCGGCCGGTCCCCGGCCAGGGGGTGCTCAGCCCCTCGGAGATCTTGGCCGCCTCGACCTACATGCTCCACCTGGCCCTGCACATGGCCGACGGGGACTCGACCTACCGCATCGATGACCAGGACCACTTCGCCAACCGGCGCATCCGCTCGGTGGGCGAGCTGATCCAGAACCAGGTCCGGGTGGGCCTGTCCCGGATGGAGCGGGTGGTGCGCGAGCGCATGACCACCCAGGACGTCGAAGCCATCACCCCCCAGACCCTGATCAACATCCGGCCGGTGGTGGCCGCGGTCAAGGAGTTCTTCGGCACCAGCCAGCTCAGCCAGTTCATGGACCAGAACAACCCGCTCTCCGGGCTGGCCCACAAGCGCCGGCTGTCGGCCCTGGGCCCGGGCGGCCTCTCCCGGGAGCGGGCCGGGTTCGAGGTCCGTGACGTGCACAGCTCCCACTACGGCCGCATGTGCCCGATCGAGACCCCGGAGGGCCCGAACATCGGCCTGATCGGGGCCCTGGCCACCTACGCCCGGGTCAACGAGTACGGGTTCATCGAGACCCCCTACCGCAAGGTGGTCGACGGGCGGGTCTCCCCGGAGGTGGTGTACCTGGCGGCCGACGAGGAGGAGGAGCACGTCATCGCCCAGGCCAACGCCTCGGTCGACGACCAGGGCACCTTCACCGAGGACCGGGTGCTGGTGCGGCGCGGCCCGCAGGGTACCGGGGTCCGGGTGGGGGTGGCCAACACCTCCTACGGGACCACCAGCGAGATCGACTTCGTGCCGCCGTCCGAGGTCGACCTGATGGACGTCTCGCCGAAGCAGATCGTCTCGGTGTCGACCGCCCTGATCCCCTTCGTCGAGCACGACGACGCCAACCGGGCCCTCATGGGCGCCAACATGCAGAAGCAGGCTGTGCCGCTGGTGGTGCCCGAGGCGCCGTACATCGGCACCGGGGTGGAGGCCCGGGCCGCCCGCGACGCCGGCGACGTGGTGCTGGCCGAGGGCGACGGCACGGTGACCGAGGTCTCGGGCGACCAGCTCGTGGTGGAGTACCGGTCCGGCCAGAAGGACCGCCTGGGCCACCCGCTGGGCCGCAAGGTGTACCGCCTGGCCAAGTTCCGCCGCTCCAACCAGAACACCTGCATCAACCAGAAGGCGCTGGTGGAGGAGGGGCAGAGGGTGAGTGTCGGCGACCTGCTGGCCGACGGCCCCTCCACCCACCACGGCGAGCTGGCCCTGGGCAAGAACCTGCTGGTGGCCTTCATGCCCTGGGAGGGCTACAACTACGAGGACGCCATCATCCTCTCCCAGCGCCTGGTGCGCGACGACGTGCTCACCTCGATCCACATCGAAGAGCACGAGGTCGACGCCCGCGACACCAAGCTGGGGGCTGAGGAGATCACCCGGGACATCCCGAACCTCTCCGAGGAGATCCTGGCCGACCTGGACGAGCGGGGGATCATCCGCATCGGGGCCGAGGTGGGCCCGGGTGACGTGCTGGTGGGCAAGGTCACCCCGAAGGGGGAGACCGAGCAGACCCCGGAGGAGCGGTTGCTGCGGGCCATCTTCGGCGAGAAGGCCCGGGAGGTCCGGGACACCAGCCTGAAGGTCCCCCACGGCGAGGAGGGCAAGGTCATCGACGTGCGGGTCTTCTCCCGGGAGGACTCGCACGAGCTGCCGCCCGGGGTGAACCAGCTGGTCCGGGTCTACGTGGCCCAGAAGCGGAAGATCTCCGAGGGCGACAAGCTGGCCGGCCGCCACGGGAACAAGGGTGTGATCTCCAAGATCCTGCCGGTCGAGGACATGCCCTACCTGGCCGACGGCACCCCGGTGGACATCATCCTGAACCCGCTGGGCGTGCCCAGCCGGATGAACGTCGGCCAGGTGCTCGAGTCCCACCTGGGCTACGCCGCCCGCCACGGGTGGGAGGGCGTGCCGGTGGAGGACGGCGTCGGCACCAGCGGCCGGGGCGACGGGGCCATCCGCAAGACCCGGCCCCGCACCGTGCCGGCCACCTGGGTGTCCACCCCGGTCTTCGACGGCGCCCACTGGGACGAGGAGGAGGACGCCGGGAAGCACCCCACCATCCAGCAGATCTTCGGCCGGCTGCACCCGGACTCGGCCAACGGCGACGTGCAGATCGAGCCGACCGGGAAGGCCCAGCTCTACAACGGCCGGACCGGCGAGCCCTACGACAACCCGATCTCGGTGGGCTACGTCTACATCCTGAAGCTGGCCCACCTGGTGGACGACAAGATCCACGCCCGGTCCACCGGCCCCTACTCCATGATCACCCAGCAGCCGCTGGGCGGGAAGGCCCAGTTCGGCGGCCAGCGGTTCGGGGAGATGGAGGTGTGGGCGCTGGAGGCCTTCGGCGCCGCCTACGCCCTGCAGGAGCTGCTGACCATCAAGTCCGACGACGTGCTGGGCCGGGTCAAGGTCTACGAGGCCATCGTGAAGGGCGAGAACATCCCGGAGCCGGGCATCCCCGAGAGCTTCAAGGTGCTCATCAAGGAGATGCAGTCGCTCTGCCTGGACGTGGAGGTCCTGGCCGTCGACGGCGCCGAGATCGAGATGCACGAGCTGGACGAGGACGTGTTCCGCACGGCCGAGGAGCTGGGCATCGACATCAGCCGGCCCGAGCGTGGGTCGGACGAAGAGGACGAGCGGCGTGCCGCAGAGAGGAGCTTCTCCTAATGGCGCTCGACGTGAACACCTTCGACCAGCTCCGCATCGGGCTGGCCACGGCCGACTCCATCCGCGGCTGGTCCAACGGCGAGGTCAAGAAGCCCGAGACCATCAACTACCGGACCTTGCGGCCGGAGAAGGACGGGCTCTTCTGCGAGAAGATCTTCGGTCCCACCAAGGACTGGGAGTGCTACTGCGGCAAGTACAAGCGGGTGCGCTTCAAGGGGATCATCTGCGAGCGCTGCGGCGTCGAGGTCACCCGGTCCAAGGTGCGCCGGGAGCGGATGGGCCACATCGAGCTGGCCGCCCCGGTGGTGCACATCTGGTACCTGCGGGGCACCCGGAGCTGGCTGGCCTACCTGCTCATGGGCACCGAGGCTCGTGAGGAGCTGAAGGCCAAGCAGCTCGAGAAGGTCATCTACTTCGCCGCCAACCTGGTCACCTGGGTGGACGAGGACAAGCGCCACCAGGATCTGCCGAACCTCGAGGCCGAGCTGCTGGAGGAGGTGGGCGAGATCGAGCGGCGGCGCGACCTCGACATCGACCGCCGGTTCAAGGCCCTGGAGGAGGAGCTGGCCCAGCTCGAGACCGAGGGGGCCCGCGACGCCGAGGTGAAGGCCCGGCAGAAGGCGGTGGAGAAGGAGATCGCCGCCCTGCGCGAGCGGGCCGACGACGAGATCGAGCTGGCCCGCCGCTCCCTGGACGAGCTGCGGAACCTGCACGCCCGCAAGATCATCGAGGACGAGCTGCTCTGGCGGGAGCTGCGCGTGCGCTACGAGGACTATTTCGAGGGCGGCATGGGGGCCGAGGCCATCCAGCAGCTCATCGACCGCATCGACCTCGACGCCGAGGAGGTCAAGTTGCGGGAGATGATCGACGCCACCGACGGGCGGCGCCCCCTCTCGGCCCAGCGCCGGCAGAAGGTCATCAAGCGGCTGAAGATCGTCACCGCCTTCAACCGCCGGGACGACCACGGCCGGCGGGTCAACGACCCCCGGGCCATGATCCTGGAGGCGGTCCCGGTGATCCCGCCGGACCTGCGCCCCATGGTGCAGCTCGACGGCGGCCGGTTCGCCACCTCGGACCTGAACGACCTCTACCGCCGGGTCATCAACCGGAACAACCGCCTGAAGCGGCTGCTCGACCTGGGCGCGCCCGAGATCATCATCAACAACGAGAAGCGCATGCTCCAGGAGGCGGTCGACGCCCTGTTCGACAACGGCCGCCGGGGCCGGCCAGTGACCGGCCCGGGCAACCGCCCGCTGAAGTCGCTCTCGGACATGCTGAAGGGCAAGCAGGGCCGGTTCCGCCAGAACCTACTGGGCAAGCGGGTCGACTACTCCGGCCGGTCGGTCATCGTGATCGGGCCGACCCTCCAGCTCCACCAGTGCGGGTTGCCGAAGCTGATGGCCCTGGAGCTGTTCAAGCCCTTCGTGATGAAGCGGCTGGTCGACGCCGAGCTGGCGCAGAACATCAAGTCGGCCAAGCGGATGGTGGAGCGCCGCCGGCCGCAGGTCTGGGACGTCCTGGAGGGGGTCATCCGGGAGCACCCGGTGCTGCTGAACCGGGCGCCCACCCTGCACCGCCTGGGCATCCAGGCCTTCGAGCCGGTGCTGGTGGAGGGCAAGGCCATCCAGGTGCACCCGCTGGTCTGCACCGCCTTCAACGCCGACTTCGACGGCGACCAGATGGCCGTGCACCTGCCGCTGTCGGCCGAAGCCCAGGCCGAGGCCCGGGTGCTCATGCTCTCGGCCAACAACATCCTGTCCCCGGCCACCGGTCGCCCCATCACCGTGCCCACCCAGGACATGGTGTTCGGCGCCTACTACCTGACGCTGGCCGTGGACGGGGCCGAGGGCGAGGGCCGGGTCTTCCGCCACGCCTACGAGGTCCAGTCGGCCTTCGACGCCGGCCAGGTGGCCCTGCACGCCCGGATCGAGCTGCGCCCGCAGCCTGGGTCGGGCCTGGCCGCCCGGCTGGCGGCCGCTGCTATGGCCGGGGGCCAGGCGCCGCTGTCGCTGGTCACCACGCCGGGGCGGATCTTCTTCAACGAGGCGCTGCCCGAGGGCTTCCGCTACGTCGACGACGTGGTGGGCAAGCGCAATACCCCGATCGGGGTCATCGTCGAGGAGTTGGCGGCCGACCACCCGAAGCACGTGGTGGCGGCCAGCCTTGACCGGGTCAAGGCGCTGGGCTTTCGCTTCGCCGCCCAGTCCGGCCTCACCATCTCCATCGACGACGTGCGTACCCCGCCCGAGAAGCAGGGGATCCTCGACCGCTACGAGAAGGAGGCGGAGAAGGCCGAGAGCCAGTTCAAGCGGGGCATCATCACCGACGACGAGCGTCGCCAGAAGGAGATCGAGATCTGGACGTCGGCCAACTCGGAGGTGGGGCGGGCCATGGAGCAGGCCCTGGCCGGCCTGTCCTTCAACCCGCTGGACATGATGGTGGACTCCGGCGCCCGGGGGAACGCCCAGCAGATCCGGCAGATCGCCGGCATGAAGGGCCTGGTGTCCAACCCCCGGGGCGAGATGATCCCCCGGCCGATCAAGTCCTCCTTCCGGGAGGGCCTGTCGGTGCTGGAGTACTTCATCTCCACCCACGGCGCCCGCAAGGGCCTGGCCGACACCGCCCTGCGCACGGCCGACTCGGGCTACCTGACCCGCCGCCTGGTGGACGTGGCCCAGGAGCTCATCGTGCGCGAGGAGGACTGCGGCACGTCCCGGGGCATCTGGATCGAGGAGGTGGAGCCGGACGGCCCGGGCCGGCGCAGCTACCTGGAGACCCGGGCCTACGGCCGCCTGCTGGTGGAGTCGGTCACCCTGGCCGACAAGACCAAGCTCGACGTGGGCACCCTGCTCACCGACGAGGTCTGCGCCCAGCTCCGCGACGACCCGGCGATCGACCGCATCCGCACCCGCTCGGTGCTCACCTGCGAGGCGGCCCACGGGGTGTGCGCTGCCTGCTACGGCCAGTCGCTGGCCACCGGGCGCATGATCGAGCTGGGCGAGGCGGTCGGGGTGATCGCCGCCCAGTCCATCGGCGAGCCGGGCACCCAGCTCACCATGCGGACCTTCCACACCGGCGGCGTGGTGGGCGAGGACATCACCCACGGCCTGCCCCGGGTGGTCGAGCTGTTCGAGGCCCGTACCCCGAAGGGGGCGGCGGTGCTGGCCCGGCACTCGGGCGTGGTCCGGGTGGAGGACGAGGAGGGTGGCCGGCGGATCACCGTGGTGGCCGACGACGGCACCGAGGAGTCCACCCTGGTCCCGCCCCGGGCCCACCTCGAGGTGGCCGACGGCCAGGAGGTGGCCGCCGGCGACGCCCTGGTCGAGGGGCCGAAGGACCCGAAGGAGCTGCTGGAGGTCAAGGGCATCCGCGAGACCCAGCAGTACCTGGTGGAGGAGGTCCAGAAGGTCTACCGGGACCAGGGCGTCTCCATCCACGACAAGCACATCGAGCTGATCGTGCGCCAGATGCTGCGCCGGGTGCTGGTGGCCGAGCCGGGCGAGGCCCCCTTCCTGCCGGGCGAGCGGGTGGACAGCCAGGTCTACGCCGAGGTCAACCGCCAGCTGGTGGAGGAGGGCAAGCGCCCGGCCGAGGGGCGGCCCGAGCTGATGGGGATCACCAAGGCCTCCCTGGCCACCGACAGCTGGCTGTCGGCCGCCTCCTTCCAGGAGACGACCAGGGTGCTGACCGAGGCGGCCATCGAGAGCCGCTCCGACCAGCTCTTCGGCCTGAAGGAGAACATCATCATCGGCAAGCTGATCCCGGCCGGATCCGGCATGGACCGCTACCGGGAGATCCGGCTGGAGATGCCCGGCGCCGAGGCCCTGCCCTTCTGGGCGCAGACCTCGGGCGAGGCCGGCGCCGACGACCTGGCCGCCTGGCTCCGCGACGTGGGCGGGGACGGCCTGGCCGACGAGCCCTTCGACCCCTCGATCGACGCCAGTTGGCTGGGGGCACCCCCCGGGGCCGGCGAGGCCGGGGCGGAGGCCGGTGGCGAGGTGGGGCCGGTGGAGGCCGGCGCCTGACCCACCCGCTTGCCCGGCCGGCCGGCGTGCCGTAGCATTGCTCCGCTGCACGGCGCCACGCCTCCCGGCGCGCCGAGTGCGATGATCCCGAAGTCCAGAACGCAGAGGTAACGCGTGCCCACGATCGCCCAGCTCGTCCGCAAGGGACGGCAGGCCAAGACCACCAAGACCAAGACCCCGGCCCTGCGGGGCGCGCCCCAACGGCGGGGGGTCTGCACGCGCGTGTACACCACCACCCCGAAGAAGCCGAACTCGGCGTTGCGCAAGGTGGCGCGTGTCCGGCTGACCAGCGGGGTGGAGATCACCGCCTACATCCCCGGCGTGGGGCACAACCTCCAGGAGCACTCGATCGTGCTCGTCCGCGGCGGCCGGGTGAAGGACCTGCCCGGCGTGCGGTACAAGGTGATCCGGGGCGCCCTCGACACCTCGGGCGTGCGCGAGCGCAGCCAGGCCCGCAGCCGCTACGGCGCCAAGAAGGAGTCCTGAGATGCCCCGGAACGGCCCCGCCACCCGCCGCGAGCTCCAGCCCGACCCGGTCTACCGCTCGGTGCTGGTGACCCAGGTGGTCAACAAGGTGCTGACCCGCGGCAAGCGCACCCTGGCCGAGCGCATCGTCTACCGGGCACTGGCCCTGGTGGAGGAGCGCGCCGGCTCGGAGCCGGTGGCCGTGCTGAAGCGCGCCGTGGAGAACACCCGTCCCGAGCTGGAGGTGCGCAGCCGCCGGGTCGGCGGCGCCACCTACCAGGTGCCGGTGGAGGTCCGTCCCCGCCGGGCCACCACCCTAGCCATCCGTTGGCTCACCGGCTACTCCCGCCAGCGCCGGGAGAAGACGATGGCCGAGCGCCTGGCCAGCGAGATCCTGGACGCCTCCAACGGCATCGGCGCCGCGGTGAAGCGCCGGGAGGATCTGCACAAGATGGCCGAGTCCAACAAGGCCTTCGCCCACTACCGCTGGTAGCGACCGGACCCGTCTCCTGCCATGGCCGATCCCGTACCCACCCGCGACTACCCGCTGGCCAAGACCCGCAACATCGGGATCATGGCCCACATCGACGCGGGCAAGACCACCACCACCGAGCGCATCCTCTACTACACCGGACGGAACTACAAGATCGGCGAGGTCCACGAGGGCGCCGCCACCATGGACTGGATGCCCCAGGAGCAGGAGCGGGGCATCACCATCACCTCGGCCGCCACCACCTGCCGCTGGCGGGACACCTGGATCAACATCATCGACACCCCGGGCCACGTGGACTTCACGGTGGAGGTCGAGCGGTCGTTGCGGGTGCTGGACGGCGCGGTGGCGGTGTTCGACGCCGTGGCCGGGGTGGAGCCCCAGACGGAGACCGTCTGGCGCCAGGCCAACAAGTACCAGGTGCCCCGGATCTGCTTCGTGAACAAGATGGACCGGGTGGGGGCCGACTTCGCCCGCACCGTCCAGATGATCCGTGACCGGCTCGACGCCACCCCGGCGGTGGTGCAGCTCCCGATCGGGGCCGAGGGCGAGTTCCGCGGCGTGGTCGACCTCCTGGCCATGCGGGCCCTGGTCTGGGAGGAGGGGATGGGCGAGAAGTGGGAGGAGGAGGATATCCCCGAGTCCCTGGCCGGCGAGGCGGCAGACGCCCGCCACCAGCTCGTCGACGTGCTCTCGAACGACGACGACGGGATCATGGAGAAGTACCTGGCCGACGAGGAGATCACCGCCGACGACCTGCGCCGCGCCCTGCGCACGGCCACCCTGGCCAGCGAGGTGGTGCCGGTCCTCTGTGGCTCGGCTTTCAAGAACAAGGGCGTCCAGCCCATGCTCGACGCGGTGGTGGACTACCTCCCCAGCCCGCTCGACCTGCCGCCGACGGTGGGCACCCGGCCCGGCCGGGAGGACGAGGTGGCGGAGCGCAAGGCGGACGACGCCGAGCCCTTCTCGGCCCTGGCTTTCAAGATCATGACCGACCCCTACGTGGGCAAGCTGACCTACCTGCGGGTCTACTCCGGCTCCCTGCGCAAGGGGGCCACGGTGACCAACACCACCAAGGACAAGAAGGAGCGGATCGGCCGCCTGCTCCAGATGCACGCCAACCACCGGGAGGACAAGGAGGCCATCTTCGCCGGCGACATCGTGGCCGCCGTGGGCCTGAAGCAGACCACCACCGGGGACACCCTCGCTGACCCGGACCAGCCGATCGTGCTGGAGGCGCTCACCTTCCCCGAGCCGGTCATCCACGTGGCGGTGGAGCCGAAGACCAAGGCCGACCAGGACAAGCTCTCCCGGGCCCTCTTCTCGCTGTCCGAGGAGGACCCCACCTTCCGGGTGCGCTCCGACGAGGAGACCGGGCAGACGGTCATCTCGGGCATGGGCGAGCTCCACCTGGAGGTCCTGGTGGACCGCATGCTCCGGGAGTTCAGCGTCGACGCCAACGTGGGCAAGCCCCAGGTGGCGTACCGGGAGACCATCCGCAAGCCGGTGGAGAAGATCGAGGAGCGCTACGTCCGCCAGACCGGCGGCCGGGGCCAGTACGGGCACGTGGTGATCAACCTGGAGCCCACCGGGCCCGGCGGCGGCTACGAGTTCGTGGACAAGATCACCGGCGGGGTGATCCCCAAGGAGTACATCCCCTCGGTCGACGCCGGCATCCAGGAGGCCCTCACCTCGGGGGTGCTGGCCGGGTACCCCACGGTCGACGTGCGGGTGACCCTCACCTACGGCTCCTATCACGACGTGGACTCCTCGGAGATGGCCTTCAAGATCGCCGGCTCGATGGCCGTCAAGAAGGCGGCCCGGGCGGCCGACCCGGTCCTGCTGGAGCCGGTGATGGCGGTGGAGGTGGTCACCCCCGAGGACTACATGGGGGACGTGATCGGCGACCTCTCGTCCCGCCGCGGCCGGGTGGAGGGCATGGAGCAGCGGGGCAGCAGCCACGTGGTCCGGGCCCAGGTTCCACTGGCCGACATGTTCGGCTACGCTACCGACCTGCGTTCTCGCACGCAGGGCCGTGCGACGTACACGATGCAGTTCCACGCGTACAGCGAGGTTCCCGAGTCGATCGCCAAGGAGATCGTGGCCCGGGCCCGGGGCGAGTAGTTCCGGCTCAGTTCGAGATCAAGGAGTAGCTCTTCAGATGGCCAAGCAGAAGTTCGAGCGCTCGAAGCCCCACATCAACGTGGGGACGATGGGGCACATCGACCACGGCAAGACCACCCTCACGGCGGCCATCACCAAGGTGCTGTCGGAGAACAACCCGAACACCGCCTTCACGCCGTTCGACCAGATCGACAAGGCGCCGGAGGAGAAGCAGCGGGGCATCACCATCTCCATCGCCCACGTCGAGTACGAGACGGCGAACCGGCACTACGCGCACGTCGACATGCCGGGCCACGCCGACTACATCAAGAACATGATCACCGGCGCCGCCCAGGTGGACGGGGCCATCCTGGTGGTCTCGGCGGCCGACGGCCCGATGCCCCAGACCCGGGAGCACGTGCTGCTGGCCCGGCAGGTGGGCGTGCCCTACATCGTGGTGGCCCTGAACAAGGCCGACATGGTGGACGACGAGGAGCTCCTCGACCTGGTCGAGCTGGAGGTCCGGGAGCTGCTGAACGAGTACGAGTTCCCGGGCGACGACACCCCCATCGTGCGGGTGAGCGCCCTGAAGGCCCTGGAGGGGGACGCGGAGTGGACCCCGAAGGTCCTCGAGCTCATGGAGGCCGTCGACTCCTACATCCCCGAGCCGCAGCGGGACGTCGAGAAGCCGTTCCTGATGCCGATCGAGGACGTCATGTCCATCACCGGCCGGGGCACCGTGGTCACCGGCAAGGTGGAGCAGGGCATCGTGAAGGTGGGCGAGGAGGTCGAGATCGTCGGCCTGCGCGACACCCAGAAGACCACCGTGACCGGGGTGGAGATGTTCCGCAAGCTGCTCGACCAGGGCCAGGCCGGCGACAACATCGGCGCCCTGCTCCGGGGCACGAAGAAGGAGGACGTGGAGCGGGGGCAGGTGCTCTGCAAGCCCGGCTCGATCACGCCGCACACCGACTTCGAGGCCACCATCTACGTGCTGAACAAGGAGGAGGGCGGCCGCCACAAGCCGTTCTTCACCAACTACCGGCCGCAGTTCTACTTCCGGACCACCGACGTGACCGGTACCATCACCCTGCCCGAGGGCACGGAGATGGTGATGCCCGGGGACAACACCGACATGACGGTAGAGCTGGGCAAGCCCATCGCCATGACCGAGGGGCTCCGGTTCGCCATCCGGGAGGGTGGCCGCACCGTGGCCTCCGGCCGGGTCACCAAGATCCTCAAGTAGATGGACGCCCGACCCACTGACGGCCGCTGGCGGGGATGGGGTCCCCGCCACACGGAGGAGCCCGGGGTTGGGGCCCCGGGCGGGAGAGACAATAATGCCTGACGGCCCCCGCCAGAAGATCCGGATCCGGCTGAAGGCCTACGACCACGAGATCCTCGACCAGTCCACGGAGAAGATCGTCCAGACGGTCCTGCGGACCCAGGCCAAGATCCAGGGCCCGGTGCCGCTGCCCACGGACAAGCACCGCTACACGGTGATCCGCTCCCCCCACAAGTACAAGGACAGCCGCGAGCATTTCGAGATGCGGGTGCACAAGCGGCTGGTGGACATCGTGGAGCACACGCCGAAGACGGTCGACTCCCTGCAGCGGCTCGACCTGCCGGCCGGCGTGGACATCGAGATCAAGATCCAGACCGCGTAGACGGCCGCTGGCGGGGCTGGGGCCCCGCCGTGCGGAGGAGCTCGCCATTCGGGTAGCTGTAGTGGGCCCCCGAGCGGGCAAGGCAGCCCAGCCCCACTGGCGCCGCCTGGGCGGTTGCGGTAAGGTACCAGTTCGGGCCGGATTCTGGTCCACCAACGAGACGTGCCCGAGCGCCTGGCGAAGCCAGGGACCTCGGGCCGACACATTCGAGCGCTCCGCTCGGGGATCCCGGGCGGAGCGTTGGCATGCACACGGGAGCTCTACGTGGCTACGAAGGCGATCGTCGGCGAGAAGGTCGGCATGACCCAGGTCTGGGACGACCAGCACCGCGCCATACCGGTGACGGTGCTGCGGATCGCGCCCGTGCGCGTGGTGCAGGTCAAGGTCCCCGAGCGGGAGGGCTACTCGGCCCTGCAGGTGACGTGGGGCTTCCGCCGGCCCTCCACCCTCACCCGGCCGGAGCGGGGCCACTACGGCAAGGCGGGTGTGGACCCCGGGCGGAAGTTGGTGGAGCTCCGGCTCGACGACACCAGCCAGTACGAAGTGGGCCAGGAGCTCACTGCCGACCTCTGGCAGGCCGGCGAGCGGGTCGACGCCATCGCCGTGAGCAAGGGCAAGGGGTTCGCCGGCGGCATGAAGCGGCACAACTTCAGCGGCCAGGGCTCGTCCCACGGCAACCACAAGGCCCACCGGGTACCCGGGTCGATCGGCGCCTGCGCCACCCCGGCCCGGGTGTTCAAGGGGACGCGGATGGCCGGCCGGATGGGCGGCCGCCAGGTCACGGCGCTGAACCTCGAGGTGGTCTCGGCCGACCCCGAGCGGGAGCTGCTGCTGGTCAAAGGGGCGGTGCCCGGGTCCCGGGGCAGCGTGGTGGTGCTGCGGGACTCGGTGAAGGCGCCGCGGGCCAAGAACGGGAGCCGGCCATGACCCGCACGGCTGGCGTTGGGGCCCCGGCCGGGCGAGGCAGCACGGTGGTGCGCAAGGAGCGGCCGGCCCCGGTGGCCCGCTCGGTGGTCCGCCGGGACGTCACCGGCAAGACCCTGGGCGAGGTGGCGTTGCCGCCCGAGATCTTCGGCATCGAGCCGAACGAGGCGGTGCTGCACCAGGTGGTGACCGCCCAGCTGGCGGCGGCCCGCAGCGGTACCCAGTCCACCCGGACCCGGGCCGAGGTGCGGGGGGGTGGGGCCAAGCCCTTCCGGCAGAAGGGCACCGGCCGGGCCCGGCAGGGCTCGACCCGTTCCCCGAGCTGGCCGGGCGGTGGGGTGGCCCTCGGCCCGAAGCCCCGCAGCTACCGGCAGCGTACGCCGAAGAAGATGGTCCGTCTGGCCCTGCGGTCGGCCCTGTCCGACCGGGCGTCGGGCGAGCGGGTGGCCCTGGTCGACGCCTGGGGCTGGGAGGACCCCCGCACCAAGTCGGCGGTGGCCGCCCTGGCCGCCTTGGGGCTGGAGGGCAGGGTGCTGGTGGTATTGGGCCCCGACGACGCGGTGGCCGAGCGCTCCTTCGGCAACCTGCCCCAGGTCCAGACCGTCCTGGCCGGCGAGCTCTCGGCCTACGACGTATTGCGCAGCGACTGGGTGGTTTTCACCGACGAGACCCTTCCCGGCACCGACCGGAGTGCACCATGAGGGACGCCACCACCGTGCTCCGCCGCCCGGTCGTCTCCGAGAAGACCTACGGCCTCATGAACCGCCACGTGTACGTGTTCGTGGTCGACCCCCGGGCCACCAAGATCGACGTGCGCCACGCCGTCGAGCAAGCCTTCGGGGTCAAGGTGGAGAAGGTCAACACGCTTAACCGCAAGGGCAAGGCCACCCGCAACCGGCGGACCAACACGGTGGGTCGCCGCCCCGACACCAAGCGGGCCGTGGTGACGTTGCGCCCCGGCGACAAGATCGACCTCTTCGAGAGCTGAGGGACCCATGCCGCTCCGATCGCGCAAGCCGACCAGCCCCGGGCGCCGGTTCCAGACCGTCGCCGATTTCGCCGAGATCACCCGCGACCACCCCGAGCGCTCGCTGGTGGGGCCCAAGCCGGGCTCGGGCGGCCGCAACAACCTGGGTCGCAAGACCGCCCGCCACCGGGGAGGCGGCCACAAGCGCCAGTACCGGGTGGTCGACTTCCGCCGGGACAAGGACGGGGTGCCGGCCAAGGTGGCGGCGGTGGAGTACGACCCGAACCGCAATGCCCGCATCGCCCTGCTCCACTACCTGGACGGCGAGAAGCGCTACATCCTGGCCCCGGCCGGGGTGCGGGTGGGCGACCTGCTGCAGAGCGGCCAGGGGGCGGAGATCCGCCCGGGCAACGCCCTGCCGCTGCGCTACATCCCGGTCGGGTCCGTGGTCCACAACGTCGAGCTGCGGCCCGGCGGGGGCGGCAAGCTGGCCCGAGGTGCCGGCATGAGCATCCAGCTGGTGGCCAAGGAAGGGGCCTTCGCCACCCTCCGGTTGCCCTCCACCGAGATGCGTCGGGTGTCGATCGACTGCCGGGGCACGCTCGGGGTGGTGGGCAACGCCGAGGCCGAGCTGGTCAAGGTGGGCAAGGCCGGTCGGAACCGCTGGAAGGGCGTGCGCCCGCAGACCCGGGGCGTGGCCATGAACCCGGTCGACCACCCGCTTGGCGGCGGCGAGGGCAAGTCGTCCGGCGGCCGCCACCCGGTGTCGCCGTGGGGCAAGCCGGAGGGCCGGACGCGCCCCCGCCACAAAGAGTCCGACAAGCTGATCGTCCGCCGGCGCCGCACCCGCGGGGCCCGGCGGTAGCGGGGAGCGCCATGCCACGCAGCCTGAAGAAGGGCCCGTTCGTCGACGACCACCTCCTGAAGAAGGTGGACGTCCTCAACGCCAGTGGGGAGAAGCGGGTGGTGAAGACCTGGTCCCGCCGGTCCACCGTGATCCCCGACATGGTCGGCCACACCATCGCCGTCCACGACGGGCGCCGTCACGTCCCGGTCTACGTGACCGAGTCGATGGTCGGCCACAAGCTGGGGGAGTTCGCCCCCACCCGGACGTTCCGCTACCACGCCGGGCAAGAGCGGGCGGGGAGGCGCTGACGTGCCCGGGGTCAAGACCAACGAGCGGCCGGGCACCAGGGCGGTGCTCCGCTACCACCGGATGTCGGCCTCCAAGGTCCGCCAGGTACTCGACTTGATCCGGGGCCAGGACGTGGACCGGGCGGCCGAGATGCTGCGCACCACCCCCCGGGAGGCAGCGGACGTGGTGGCCAGGGTGCTGAGCTCGGCGGTGGCCAACGCCGTGCACAACGACGGCCAGGACGCCGAGGATCTGTACGTGTCGGCCTGCTTCGCCGACGAGGGGGCCACCCTGAAGCGGTGGCGCCCCCGGGCCCGGGGCCGGGCCACCCGGATCCGCAAGCGCACCTGCCATGTCACCGTGATCGTGAGCCGGCTGCCCGACGAGCGACTGGCCCGCCGCCGGGCCGAGCGGGCCGCCGCCGGGGCGCAGCGGTCCCGCCGGGTGTCGGAGTCGCGCCGCCGGGCCGACCTGTCCGGCCGGCTGTCCCGCCGGCGCCACGCCCAGGAGGCCGCCGCCGAAGCCGAGGCCGCCGAAGCCCGGGCGGCGGAGGAGGCCCAGCTCCAGGAGGAGCTGGTCGAGGGGGCCATGGCCGAGCAGTCGGCCGAGGACCTGGTGGCCGCCGAGGCCCAGGACGACACAGCTGGCGAGGGGCAGGGGCCCCTCGCTTCGGAGGAGCCAGGGGTCGGGGCCCCGCTCGGGCCGGACGACACGGCCGCCGACGGGGCCGAAGGAGAGGACGAGTAGATGGGCCAGAAGGTCAACCCGTACGGGTTCCGCCTCGGCGTGACCACCGACTGGAAGTCGCGGTGGTTCGAGGAGCGTCACTACCGTGACTTCGTGGTGGAGGACTGGCGCATCCGCGACTACCTCATGACCCAGCTCGAGGCGGCCGCCGTCAGCCGGATCGAGGTCGAGCGCACCCGCGACCGGTTGCGGATCGACATCCACACCGCCCGACCGGGGATCGTGATCGGCCGGCGGGGGGCCGAGGCCGACCGGCTCAAGAAGAAGCTGGAGGAGATCACCGGCCTGCAGAACCGGATCCAGCTCAACATCCAGGAGATCAAGCAGCC
>JASHWO010000063.1 GCA_030044045.1 Acidimicrobiales bacterium | reverse complement strand
CGGTCCCCTCTCGTTCCAGCTCGACGGCGACGACCGGCCGGTGGTCGCCGGCACGGGGGGCGGGCTGGCGGCCACCCTCCACCCGTTGCTGGCCAGGACCGGCGCCACCTGGGTGGCTGCCTCCATGAGCGAGGCCGACCGGCGGGCCTCCGAGGCCGGCCTCATGGCCGAGGACGGCCTGCGCATCGTCACCCTGGCCCCGGAGGCCGAGACGTACCGCATGGCCTATGACGTGGTGTCGAACGCCACCCTCTGGTACTGCCACCACCACCTCTACGACCTGCCCCGCCGGCCCCGCTTCGACCGGTACTGGCCGCCCGCCTGGGACGCCTACCGGGAGCTGAACGCCCAGTTCGCCGAGGCGGTAGCGGCCGAGGCGGCCGGCGGCGCCACCGTGCTGGTGCAGGACTACCACCTGTCCCTACTGGGCTCGATGCTGGCCAAGGCCCGGCCCGACCTGCGGACCGTGCACTTCAGCCACACCCCGTTCGCCGACCCGAACGTGCTGCGCTGCCTGCCGTCCGGCGCCGCCGGCGAGCTGCTGGCCGGGATGGCCGGGTTCGGGGCCTGCGGCTTCCACACCGCCCGGTGGGAGGCGGCCTACCGGGCCGCCTACGCCGACCGGGAGCTGGCCACCTTCGCCGGCGGGGCGCCACCGCCCGCCACCTTCGCCTCGCCGCTCGGTCCCGACCCCAGGGCCATCGAGGCCGAGGCCGCAGAGCCGGCGGTGGCCGGCGCCCGGGACGACCTCGACCAGGTGGTGGGCGACCGCCGGCTGGTGTTGCGAGTGGACCGGGTGGAGCTCTCGAAGAACATCCTGCGTGGCTTCTGGGCGTTCGAGGAGCTGCTGGCAGCCCGGCCGGAGTGGCGGGAGCGGGTGGTCCTGCTGGCCCTGGCCTACCCCTCACGGGAGGGCCTGGCCGACTACCAGGCCTACCGGGCCGAGATCGAGCACGCCGTCGAGCGGGTCAACGACACCTGGGCCACCCCCGGCTGGACCCCGGTCGTACTGGACGTGGCCGACGACCGGGACCGCTCGGTGGCCGCCCTCACCCGCTACGACGTGCTGCTGGTGAACCCGGTCCGGGACGGCATGAACCTGGTGGCCAAGGAGGGCCCGCTGGTGAACACCGCCGACGGGGCCGTCGTCCTGTCCCGGGAGGCGGGGGCCTGGGAAGAGCTGCACCCGGCGGCGGTGGGAGTCAACCCGTTCGACGTGACCGGGACGGCTCGAGCCCTGGACCTGGCCCTGGGCATGGACCGGGACGAGCGGGCGGCCCGGGCCGGGCGGCTCCGGGAGATCGTGCGGGGGCGCACCGCCGCCGACTGGCTGGACGACCAGCGCTCGGCGGCCGAGCGCCTGCCCTGACGTGGACCTGACGGGCAGGCCGCCCCGGTACTGCACCGGCCCGGCGCGGCGGCCGACAGCCCCGGGGCAGTCACCGCTCGTAGAGCTCGGACCGCGTCCAGGATCTCCTCCCGCGGGGCGCTGCCTCGTCCATGAGCAGGCGGAGGAGCGCTAGGGCCCGGGCCGGGCCGTCCACCACCACGTCGGCGGCGGCGGCCACCTCGGGCGGGCTCTCGGGATCCACCACCGCCACCCGGGCCACGGCCATGCCGGTGGCCGCCAGCTCGGCCAGGGCGGCGAACGCCGGCAGGTCACCCAGATCGTCGCCGAAACAGGCGGCGGCGGCGTACCCGGCGGCCAGCTCCCGCACTACCGTGCCCTTGTCGGCGGCGACCGGCGGGCGCAGCTCGACGGCCATCCGCCCCGGCTGGGGCACCAGGCCGGTCCGGGCCATCTCCCGGGCGGTGAACGCCGCGGCCCACCTCCCACCGGCCGGGAACCCCCGCCAGTGAAGGGTCACCGTGAAGCCCTTGTCCTCCACCCCCACCCCGGCCGGGGCCTCGGCCACCGCCGCCCGGGTGACCTCGGCCACCGCCGGCTCCCAGGCCACCGCCTCGGGCGAGACCCGCACCCCTCCGTCCGGGCCGGCCCGCTCCATGCCGTACATGCCGGCCACCTCGACACCGGGCGGGTGGGCCAGCACCTCCAGGAGGTAGGCGGCCGGGCGGCCGGAGACCACCGCCACCCGCCCGTACCGGCGGGCCAGCCCGGCCAGCACCTCCGGCACCCCGGGCAGCGGCCGGGCGTCGGCCGGGTCGGGCACGATCGGCGCCAGCGTGCCGTCGTAGTCGAGGAACAGCGCGGCCTCGCCGGGCCGGCGGCACAACGGCGCCAGCGGCGCCGGGACCTCGGGCACGGCCGCGGCGGTGGCCCGGCTACCCGGCCGGCGCTGTCGAGCCCGTGGCCGGTGTCGGCGACGACGTTGTGGTGGCCGCGGTGGTGGTCGTGGTCGAGGAGGACACCTGCGACGACAGGTCCGGACCGACCACCACCACCACGTCGGCCCCTGTGGTCCCCTGCACCGGGGTGGCTGTGGCGATCGGGTGCACTGCCGACGCCGGCAGACCGAGGTCGGACGCCACCTCGTTCGCCGGCTGCTGCTGGCCGGTGGCGTAGTAGACGGCCGAC
>JASHWO010000062.1 GCA_030044045.1 Acidimicrobiales bacterium | reverse complement strand
CCCTACCCGGCGGCGGCCGGCAGCCGGCCGGGCATCGGGACGGCCGTGGCCGGCCAGCGGCGGCGGCTCACCCGGCTGAGCTTGCGCAGCAGGGCGACGGCCCCGGGGTCGTCGTCGGCCGGGCGTACCTCCACCGCCCCGGCGGCCACCATGGCGTGGAACAGCTCGCGCCCCCGCTCGGTGCGGACCAGGGTCAGCGTCCAGTCGTTGAAGGCCCCGATACCGCCGGCGGAGATGTCGGCGTGCTCGGCGGCGAAGTCCGGGCAGGCCGTGCAGCCCTCCCGGGTGAAGGCGTGGGCCTCCTTCAGCGGGATCTCGTGGTAGCCGCCGTCGCGGGTCCACACCTGGAACACGCCCTTGATGTTCATCTTCACGATGTCCTGGCGGGCCAGCCCGTACTGGGCCTCGAACAGCTCGGGGAAGATGGCGTCGTCGAAGGTCTTCGAGCACAGGAGGCCGATCGACAGGGTGAACCGCCGGGCCACCTTGCCCGCCTTCCGGGCGGCCATCATCGGCGGTGCCGAGGCCTGGCAGCCCATGCCCACCAGGGCGATGCGCTCGGCGCCCCCCTCGATGGCCTGGGCGTAGGCCATGGGGTTGGCCGAGTAGGTGTAGCGGGAGCCGGCGGTGGCCAGCACGTCGGCCCGGGTCCGGGCCACGGCCGGCACCGCCTTCCAGGAGCTGCCGTCCCCCTCGAGGGCCGACACCAGCGCGGCATCGACGACGTCGTGCTCCAGGGCCCACACCAGGAGGGCCGAGACGAAGCCGCCGTCCTGGCCGGCCCCGTGCAGCTCGGGATCGGTGGCCCGGGCCAGCACGATGTCGGCGGTGATCCCCGCCACCTCGTCGTCGGTGCGCTCCCGGCCGAAGAGGTGCTGGTCGATCTCGGGCTCCCAGGTGCGGAAGCGGGGGCAGGCCCGGGTGCAGAGGGTGCAGCCCTTCGCCCCGTGGGTGCAGTCGTCGGCCCCACCTGTGGCCTCGACGTGGAAGGGCTTGTAGCGGCCGTCGGCGTCGTCGTAGCCGAGAACGTCGTAGGGGCAGACCACCACGCAGGCCGAGCAGCCGGTGCACAGCCCGGAGGTGACGACCTCCTCGTAGAGGTGGGCCCAGTGGAGCTTCTCGGGAGGCACGGGCACACCATACCGGGCTGGCTACCGACGCCGTGGGCTACCGTCCCGGCGTGCCCGAGCTGCTGGAGGTGGAGTACTACCGCCGGCTGGCCGAGGGCGCGCTGGGCCGGCCGATCGCCGCCGTGGAGGTGCCCGACCCCCGGGTGCTGGCGGCGCCGCTCACGGTGCGGGGGCTCCGGCGGGCGATGGTGGGCCGGGCCTTCGGCGCCGCCCGGCGACGGGGCAAGCTCCTGCTGCTCGACACGGACGCAGCCGACGGAGCCGGCGACAGGGCCGCCGGGGAACAGGTGGCCGGCCCCACCGTCGGGGTGCGCTTCGGCATGACCGGCGGGCTGGTGCTGGACGACCGCATGGCCATCGACCGCCTGCTCTACTCGCCCGGCCGCTACGGCGAGCACTGGGTGCGGTGGCGGGTCCGCTTCGCCGACGGCGGCTGCCTGGCCCTCCACGACCCGCGGCGCTTCGGCCGGGTGCTGCTCGGCCCCGACGAGGACGCCCTCGGCCCCGACGCCCTGGTGGTGACCGCCGCCCAGCTCGGCGCGGCGCTGGCTTCCCGGCCACCCGGCGGCGGGCCGCCGCTGAAGGCCCGGCTGCTGGACCAGGCCCGCCTGGCCGGGGTGGGGAACCTGCTGGCCGACGAGGTCCTCTGGCGGGCCGCCCTGTCGCCCCGCCGCCCGTCCGGCTCGCTGTCGCCGGCCGAGCACCGCCGCCTGCACCGGCACGTGCGGGCCACCCTGGACGAGCTGCTGGCCCGGGGTGGCTCCCACACCGGCGACCTCATGGCCGAGCGACACGCCGGCGGGCACTGCCCCCGGGACGGCACCGAGCTGGTCTCGGCGACGGTCGGCGGGCGCACCACCTGGTGGTGCCCGGCCCACCAGGCCTGAGCTGGCACGACAGCCGGGCGGCGGCCCGGGACGTTCCCGCGGGAACGTCCGGCCGGTGGACCGGGTGCCGGCGCCGGTGGTTGCCGCCGCGCCGACCCGCTGCCGGGCCGGTCGGCGCGGCGGCGTCAGCCCTCCAGCGCTTCCAGCACCTTGGCGGCGTGGCCGTCGGCCCGGACGTGGTACCAGGCTCGGGCGATGGTGCCCCTGCCGTCGACCACGAAGGTGGAGCGGATGGTGCCCACCGTCTTCTTGCCGTACATGGTCTTCTCGCCCCAGGCCCCGTAGGCCCCCATCACCCCGTGGTCGGGGTCGGAGAGCAGGGGGAACCGCAGCCCGTACTTCTCCCGGAACCTGGTGTGCTTGGCCGCCCCATCGGGCGAGATGCCGACCACCTTGACCCCCGCCCGGTCGAAGGCGGTGAGGTTGTCGTTGAACTGGCAGGCCTCCTTGGTGCAGCCCGGGGTGTCGTCGGCCGGGTAGAAGTACACGACCACCGGGCCACCGGCGAAGTCCTTCAAGGAAACGGGGCTGCCGTCCTGGTCGGGAAGGGTGAACGCCGGTGCCTCGTCCCCCGCTTCCAGCCTGGCCATGGTGGGTTCCTCCTCGTGCTCGTGGTGTGCGCCGCGCCGTACTCTACGGCCATCGGCCGCCAAGTCCGGCTGTCTCCCGGAAGCGTGCGGAGACGGAGGAAGGACTGCGGCGGGGGTCGCCGGTACAGTGACGCCGTGCGTGGCGCGTTTCTGGATCGAGTGCGGCTGAGGAACTACAAGTCCATTCCCGCCTGTGACGTTCGCTTGGGCCCGCTCAACTTCCTGGTCGGGCCCAACGGTTCAGGCAAGAGCAACTTTCTCGACGCGTTGCGTCTTACGTCCGACGCGCTGACGGACACCTTGGAGATGGCGTTCCGGGCCCGAGGAGGCGTGGCGGAGGTCCGACGGCGTTCCAAGGGCCACCCGACCCACTTCGAGGTGAGCCTCGACTTCACCCTGCCAGACGGCGCTCGTGGCTTTTACCACTACAAGATCGCCGCCCGGCGCCCGGCGTCTCGTACCGAGGGTGAGGGCTGGTACGAGGTCAGCGAGGAACGCTGTACCGTCGATCCCGGGCCGCTCTTCGGTGAGCGCCACTGGTACTTGGCCGAACCGGCCAAGCGCAAGGTGACCGCGAGCTTCCCCAACGCTCCGAGTCCGATGCCCGACCGGCTATACCTACAAACGGCCAGCGGGTTCGAGCAGTTCCGTCAGGTCTACGACGCGCTCTCCCGGATGGTCTTTTACAACCCCAACCCCGACGTGATCCGCCTTCCTCAGGCACCTGATCCCGGGCGCCTTTTGGCTCGGGACGGATGGAATATCGCCAGTGTGACGGGGGAGCTGGCCAAGTCCTCGCCGGAATCCAAGCGACGTGTCGAGGAGTACCTCGCAGCAGCAGTCCCTGGCATCACCGAATTCAACCGGCTGTCCGTGGGGCAGATGGTCACCCTTGAGTTCCGCCAGCGGGTTGCGGGTGATGCTCGGACGTGGACGTTTCCAGCTGCCAGTATGTCCGATGGGACGTTGCGGGCGCTCGCCGTGCTTTTGGCGCTCTTCCAGTCGAGCGGGATGACCGATCGGCCAACCTTGGTGGGCATCGAGGAGCCTGAGACCGCTATCCACCCGGCGGTACTTGGGGTCCTGCTGGACGCGTTGTGCGAGGCCAGCACATCAGCACAGGTCATCGTGACCAGCCATAGCGCAGATCTGTTGGACCTACTCGACAGCCGCAGCGACTTGGGAGCGGATGAGCTGCGTGCCGTGGAGATGGACCAGGGCAACACGATCGTCGGCGACGTCGACGAGGTGGGGCGGCAGATGATTCGGGATCGGCTCTTCGCCCCCGGCGAGCTACTGAGGAACCGGCAGCTCCTTCCGGACGAACGGGCGCGGGAGACTGCGACGAACATGCAATTGGACCTGCTCAGCACCGAGCCGCTGCCAGTTGGCACGTAGTGGCCGCGTACACGATCAGTTGCGTGGTCGAGGGGCACGGTGACGCCCTGGCCGTGCCGGTGCTTATCCGGCACCTGGTGGGGCACTGGCAGTCCGCTGGAGAGTTCGGCCATGTGCACCACGTCGACGTGCTCGTCACCCAGCGCGTGCACCGCAATAAGGTCGTGAAGGACGGCCAGGTGGAGCGCGCCGTGCTGTTCGCGGCTGCCCGGCAAGGGAAGAAGCCCGGTGGCGTGCTGGTCTTGTTGGATGCCGACGACGACTGCCCAGCAACGCTCGGTCCAGAGATCCTTCAGCGGGCGCGACTGGCCAGGGACGACGTCCCGGTGGCGGTCGTGCTGGCCAACAGGGAGTACGAGGCGTGGTTTCTCGCCTCCACCTCTTCGATGGCCGGACGTCGCGGACTCTCCGTGGCTCTTGAGCCGCCGGTTGATCCCGAGGCCGTCCAGGGAGCGAAGGAGTGGCTGGCCGACCGGATGCCGTCGGGCAGAGCCTACTCGGAGACGGTCGACCAGCCGGCCCTGTCCGCATGTATCGACATCCCGACCGCCCGTCGGCACTCCCGGTCGTTCGACAAGCTGTGTCGGGAGGTCGAGCGGTTGCTGGCCCCGGACACCGCGACGGGTGGATAACCACGACGCGGTTGATCGTGGCATGCGACCGTTCCGCCGTCTTCCCTGGTAGAATGCAGGAGACGACCGGCTGGTGGCTGGCGTCGGGGCCCTTTCTCTCACTTCTCCCAGGACGGCGCCGGGTCCCGCCGGAACCGAGAGAGCAGGTCATGACCATCAACAGCCTCGAACCTGGCGGCATCGCCGGGGAGGTCGACGGGGGCGCCGCCGACGGCGACACGTACGAGACCCTCCGCACCTTCGACTCCCTGGGGGTGCACGAACCCCTGGCCAAGGTCCTCGCCGACCAGGGCATCACCGCGGCCTTCCCCATCCAGGCCCTGACCATCGCCGACGCCCTGGCCGGGCGGGACGTCTGCGGCAAGGCCAAGACCGGCTCGGGCAAGACGCTGGCCTTCGGCCTGCCGATGCTGCAGCGCACGGCCGAGGCACTGGCCGCGGCGGGCGGCACTGCCAGTACCGCCAAGGCCCCGGGACGCCCGGCCCGGCCGGCGGCGCTGGTGCTGCTGCCCACCCGGGAGCTGGCCGTCCAGGTGCACGACGTGCTGGCCCCCCTGGCCAAGGGGGTCGGGTTGCGGATCGCCGCCGTGTACGGCGGGGCTGACATCGACCGCCAGATGGCCAAGCTGCGCAAGGGGGTGGAGGTGGTGATCGCCACCCCGGGCCGCCTGATCGACCTGGGGGACCGGGGTGAGGTGTCCGTGGCCGACGTCGAGATCCTGGTGCTGGACGAGGCCGACCGGATGGCCGACATGGGCTTCATGCCTCAGGTCGAGTGGGTGCTCCGCCGCCTCGAGCGGCCTCACCAGACGCTCCTCTTCTCGGCCACCCTGGACGGGGCGGTGGACCGCCTGGTCAGCCGCTACCTGGCCGACCCGGTCCTCCACGAGGTGGCGTCGAGCACGCAGACGGTGGCCGCCATGGAGCACCGGTTCCTCCAGGTGCACCAGATGGACAAGGTGCGGGTGGCGGCGGCCATCTGCCGGTCGCGGGACAAGGTGCTGGTGTTCGTCCGCACCAAGCGGGGAGCGGACCGGCTGGTCGAGCAGCTTGGCAAGGAGCGGATCCGGGCGGCGGCCATCCACGGGGACCTGCGCCAGGCCAACCGGGAGCGGGCGCTGGCCGACTTCTCCTCGGGCAAGCTCCACGTGCTGGTGGCCACCGACGTGGCCGCCCGCGGCCTGCACATCGACGCCGTCGACGTGGTGGTCCACTACGACCCGCCGGAGGACCACAAGGCCTACCTGCACCGCTCGGGCCGCACGGCCAGGGCCGGCTCGACCGGCGTGGTGGCCATGCTGGTCCTGTGGAACCAGGCGGTGGAGGCCGAGGTGATCCAGCGGCGCTTGGGCCTGCGGCTGCCCATCGTGGAGATCTTCTCGAACGACCCCCGCCTGGCCGATCTCGCCGCCTGGCAGCCGGCGGCCGAGGAGAGCGTGCTGTGAGGCCGGCCGGCCGCACC
>JASHWO010000061.1 GCA_030044045.1 Acidimicrobiales bacterium | reverse complement strand
GGAGGCCCGATGGCATACGTCTTCGACTTCGACCACTCCCACCGCCGGCCGCCCATGGAGATGAAGGATCTCCTGGGCGGCAAGGGCGCCAACCTGGCCGAGATGACGTCGGTGCTGCGCCTGCCGGTACCCCCCGGGTTCACCATCTCCACCGACGCCTGCCGGGCCTCCATGGAGGGCGGCTGGCCGGAGGGGCTGGCCGGGGAGGTAGCCCGGGCCCGGGCCCGCCTGGAGAAGGCCATGGGCAAGGTGATCGGCGACCCGGCCGACCCGCTGCTGGTGTCGGTGCGGTCGGGGGCCAAGTTCTCCATGCCCGGGATGATGGACACGGTGCTGAACCTCGGGCTGAACGACCAGTCGGTGGAGGGCCTGGCCAAGCAGACCGGCGACGAGCGGTTCGCCTACGACTCCTACCGGCGGTTCGTGGCCATGTACGGCCGCATCGTGCTCGACATCCCAGGCGAGGAGTTCGACTCGCTGTTCGACGCGGCCAAGGAGCTGGCCGGCACCGCCTCCGACGCCCGGGTGCCCACCGAGCTCCTGCGTTACCTGGTCGACTCCTACCAGCAGATCGTGGAGCGCCATACCGGCACGCCCTTCCCCCAGGACCCCGGGGCGCAACTCCGGGGGGCCATCGAGGCCGTCTTCCGGAGCTGGAACGGGTCCCGGGCCATCGCCTACCGGGAACGGGAGCGCATCCCCCACACCCTGGGCACGGCGGTCAACGTGCAGGCCATGGTGTTCGGGAACCGGGACGACCGGTCGGGCACCGGGGTGGGCTTCACCCGGGACCCGGCCACCGGGGCCCAGGGCTCCTACGGCGACTTCCTGATCAACGCCCAGGGCGAGGACGTGGTGGCCGGCATCCGGAACACCGAGCCGCTGGCCGCCTTGAAGGACACCTTCCCCAAGGTCTACAAGGAGCTGCTCGACATCTTCGACCGCCTGGAACGGCACTACCGCGACATGTGCGACACCGAGTTCACCATCGAGCAGGGCAAGCTCTGGATGCTCCAGACCCGGGTGGGCAAGCGCACCGGGCGGGCCGCCCTGAAGATGGCGGTGGACATGACGGCCGAGCCGAAGATCCGCCTCACCCGGGCCGAGGCGGTAGGGCGGGTGACCGAGGACCACCTCTCCTCCGTCCTGCACCCGCAGTTCGCCGGCACCGGTCACCAGGTGCTGGCCAAGGGGCTGGCCGCCTCGCCCGGGGCGGCGGTGGGCCGGGCCTACTTCACCGCCGACGACGCGGCGGCCGCCGCTGCCCGCGGCGAGCCGGTGGTGCTGGTGCGCAGCGAGACCTCGCCCGAGGACGTGCACGGCATGCTGGCCTCCCAGGGCATCCTCACCGCCCGGGGCGGGCTGGTGAGCCACGCTGCCGTGGTGGCCCGGGGCTGGGGCAAGCCGGCGGTGGTGGGCGCCGAGGCCTTGCGGGTGGGCGACCACGAGCTCCGGGTGGGCGACGTGGTGGTCCCCGAGGGCGAGTGGCTCTCGGTGGACGGCACCAGCGGCACGGTGGTCCTGGGCCAGGTGCCGCTCACCTCGGCGTCGCCGCCGCCTGAGTTCGACACCCTGCTCTCCTGGGCCGACGACATCCGGGCCGGCCACCTGGCGGTGCGGGCCAACGCCGACAACGGCGAGGACGCGGCCAACGCCCGGCGGCTGGGGGCCGAGGGCATCGGTCTCTGCCGCACCGAGCACATGTTCCTGGGCGAGGACCGGCTGCCGGTGGTGCGCCGGATGATCCTGGCCCAGAGCGCCGCCGAGGAGCAGGACGCCCTGGAGCAGCTCCGCCGGGTCCAGCGGGAGGACTTCGTGGAGATCCTGGCGGCCATGGACGGCCTGCCGGTGACCGTGCGGCTGCTCGACCCGCCGCTGCACGAGTTCCTGCCCTCCACCCACGAGCTGGCGGTGAAGGAGGCCACCGAGGGGCTGACCGAGGAGGAGCGCCGGCTCTACGACGCCGCCCGGGCCTGGCAGGAGGCCAACCCCATGCTGGGCACCCGCGGCGTGCGCCTCGGGGTGGTGAAGCCCGGCCTCTACGCCATGCAGGTGCGGGCCCTCATGGAGGCGGCCCGGCAGCGGGCGGCCGACGGCGGGCACCCGGTGATCGAGATCATGATCCCCCTGACGGTGAGCCGGGAGGAGCTGGCCCTGGCCCGGCGTTGGGTGGAGGAGGCGGTGGCCGAGGTGGCGGCCGAGGGTGCTGGGTCGGCTGCCGCCCGGGCCGGCAAGGCGTCGCGGGGCAGGGTCGCCGGCAAGGGGCCCCGGGGCACCGGCCACCTGGAGGTGACCATCGGCACCATGATCGAGACGCCGCGGGCGGCGTTGCGGGCGGGGGAGATCGCCGAGGTGGCCGACTTCTTCTCCTTCGGCACCAACGACCTCACCCAGATGACCTTCGGCTTCAGCCGGGACGACGTGGAGGGGCGGATGATGGCCGCCTACCTGGAGCTGGGCCTGCTGCCCCGGAACCCGTTCGAGACGGTCGACGCCGATGGCGTGGGCGAGCTGGTGCGGCTGGGCACGTCCCGGGGGCGGGCCACCCGGCCCGACCTGAAGGTGGGCGTGTGCGGCGAGCACGGCGGCGACCCCGAGTCGATCGGGGTGTTCTACGGGGCCGGGCTGGACTACGTGAGCTGCTCGCCCTTCCGGGTGCCGGTGGCCCGGCTGGCCGCCGCCCAGGCGGTGGCGGCGGCCGGCCACCACGTGGCCAAGGGCACGGGCAAGGCGGCGGGGGGGAAGCCGGCGGGGAAGGGCGCGGCCAAGGTGCCGGGGAAGCGGCGGGTGGCGGCCAAGCACTGAGCGCCGGTCGCCGCCGCGGCGTCCCCCGGGACCGCTGCCGCGGTGCCGGGGCGGGGGCGGTACCCTCCCCCCATGGCCATCCCCGACGAGGACGTGGCCCAGGTCCGGGCGGCGACCGACATCGTGGCGCTCATCGGGGAGCACACCTCGCTGCGCAAGTCCGGTCGGGAGTGGACGGGGCTGTGCCCCTTCCACCACGAGCGCACGCCGTCGTTCAGCGTCAGCGCCGAGCACGGCTTCTACTACTGCCACGGCTGCCACGCCTCGGGCGACGCCTTCACCTTCGTACGGGCCATGGAGCACCTCGACTTCGTGGAGGCCGTCCGCCTGCTGGCCGACCGGGCCGGGGTGGTCATCCACGAGGACGCGGCGGCCGGGGCCGAGCGCAAGCGGCGGTCCGAGCTGCTCGACGCCATGGAGCGGGCGGTGTCCTGGTACCACCAGCGGCTGCTCTCGGCACCCGACGCCGGCCCGGCCCGGAACTACCTGCGCTCCCGGGGCTACGACGGCGAGGTGGCGCGCCGGTTCCGGCTGGGGTGGGCCCCGGACGACTGGGACGCCCTCAGCCGCTCCCTCGGCGTGCCCGAGCGGGTGCTGGCCGACAGCGGCCTGGGCTTCGTCAACCGCCGGGGCCGGGCGCAGGACGCCTTCCGGGCCCGGGTGATCTTCCCCATCTGCGACTCCTCGGGCCGGCCGGTGGCCCTGGGCGGGCGCATCCTGCCGGCGGCCGCCGGGGGTGGCGCCGGCG
>JASHWO010000060.1 GCA_030044045.1 Acidimicrobiales bacterium | reverse complement strand
GTCGGCCGTGCCGCCAGCTGTCCCGGCCGTGCCGGTGAGCTGCAGGTAGACGTCCTCCAGGGTCACCCGGTTCATGCGCAGTCCCGGCAAGGCCACTCCCCGTTCCAGGGCCCAGCCGGTGAGGGCGTGGAGCACGGCCAGCTCGTCCTCGGTCCGGATCCACACCTCCCCGCCACCCTCGCCGGAGACGGCTACCGGCAGGTCGGCGACGGAGAACCCGTCAGGGACGCGGAAGCGGAGCGTGGCCGCGCTGGCCTCGCGCCCCCCGATCGACGCCGGGGTGCCGGCGGCCACCACCCTGCCCCCGGCCACCACCGCCACCCGGTCGGCCAGCGCCTCCACCTCGTCCATGTAGTGGCTGGTGAGGATCACGGTGGTGCCCTCGCCCGACAGGTGGCGGATCAGGTCCCAGGTGGCCCGGCGCCCCGAGGGGTCGAGCCCGGTGGTGGGCTCGTCCAGGAACAGCAGCTCCGGCCGGCCGATGATGCCCAACCCCACGTCGAGCCGGCGCTGCTGGCCGCCGGAGAGGGTCTTCACCCGGTCGTCGCCCTTGGCGGCCAGCCCCACCAGCTCGATCACCTCGTCCACCGGGCGGGGGGCCGGGTAGAAGCCGGCGTTGCGGGCGAGCACCTGGCGCACCGTGAGGAAGGGCTCCACCGCCAGCTCCTGGAGGACCACGCCCATGCGGACGCGGAGCTGGCGCTGCGTGCGCCGGTCGCCGGGGTCGAACCCGAGCACCCGCGCCGCGCCGGCGTCGCGGACCCGGAACCCCTCCAGGATCTCGATCGCCGTGGTCTTGCCGGCACCGTTCGGGCCGAGGAGGGCGAACACCTCGCCCCGCGACGCCGAGAAGCTCACCCCGTCGACGGCCTGCACCGCGCCGTAGGACTTGCGCAGGCCCTCGACCACCACCGTGGGAGCTGCTGCCGGAGAGGCCACGGCGGCCGACCCTACCAATGCCGCGGGACAGTCCCGGTACGGTCTCGTCGATGTGATGAAGGAGCGGTCGAAGGTACCGACCTGTAGGGGTCACCGGCGATGGACTACCGTCGCCCTGGCGACCAGGACCGTCTCGCCGCTGCCCTGGTCCGACCACGTCGTCTCGAACGTGAGGAACGTCAGGGTGGCGGCCATCGCTCGTCGTACACGACCGTCGACCATCGTGGTCTCGCTGGACAGTACGTCTCCGACCACGACGGGCCGGCCGTAGGTGAACTCCTGGCCCGCATGGAACAGCGACCCTCCTGCCGCCAGTAGCCGGCCCAACAGCGTCACCAGCGGATGCACCCCCAGTGACTCGGGTTGTAGCTCGTAGAACCTGCCCCAGTGCTCCAGGGCGGCCGCAAACGTCGGCGGCGCCGGAAGTGCCGAGAAACCGAGAGCCCGGGCCTGCGTGGGTGTTCGGTAGGCAGGGTGGGGGTCCACGATGGCATCGGCAAAAGCGGCCACTGGCCCTCGCTCCACCACGACGACCGACCGGTCCACCACCTCGCCAACGCTGCGCGCCACCAGCTCACGCAGCTCCAGGTGGTCCGCGTCCGGTGGCGTGACGATGTCGGTCATGCCCCGACCGCGTGGTAGCCACCGTCGACGTGCAGGCGTTCCCCCGTCGTCATCGCCAGCCAGTCCGACATGAGCACGGCGCACGCACGGGCGACCGTATCGGCGTGGTCGCAGGACCAGCCCAGCGGCGCCCGCTCGTCCCACAGGTCCTGGAACAGTGAGAAGTCCGCCATACCCCTCGTCGCTACCGTCCGCACCGGGCCGGCGGCGACCAGGTTGACCCTGATTCCACGGGGGCCGAGGTCCCGGGCCAGGTAACGGACGAGCGATGCCAGCGCCCCCTTGGCCACGCCCATCCAGTCGTACAGCGGCCAGGTGACCGAGGCGTCGAAGTCGAGGGCGACCACCGACGCCCCGCCGTCGGCTCCTGCCACGTCGAGCAGCGGGCAGAAGGCACGGACCAACGTCTTGAGGGAGTAGGCCGACACCTCCAGGGTCGTCGCCACGTCGGGCCAGCCGGCCGCGAGCATCCCTTGGCCGAGGCACGTGGGCGGCGCGTAGGCGATGGCGTGCAGCAGCCCGTCCAACCGGTCCCACCGCTCGGCCAGCTCCCTCGCGCCGGCCGCTACCTGCACGACTGTGGTGACATCCATCTCGATCACCGGGGGCTCGACGGGGAGCGTCTTGACCACGCGGCGGGTGATCGAGAGGCTGCGGCCCCAGCCCGTCACCACCACCTCGGCGCCCTGCGCCTGGGCGACCCGGGCGACGGCGAACGCCAGCGACGCGGCGTTGACGATGCCGGTCACCAGGATGCGCTTGCCCGCCAGGATGTTCCCGGCGCCCGGCGCCGTCCCGGTCGTCACCGGCGCAGCGCCACCGCGGCGGCGATGACGCCGTCCCCGTACCCGATGCGTCCGGTCAGCCGCGACGGGATCTGCCTGGCGCCGACCGCTCTCGACCCGACCAGGTCGGCCGTGAACGTGTCGTCGAGGGGATCGAGTCGCACCACGGCGTCACTGAAACCGAGCCACCGCCCCTCCACCGGGTACCACGCCTTGAAGATCGCCTCCTTGACGCAGAAAACGAGCCGGGACCAGGCCGGACCGTCGGGGAACGTCCGTTCGAGCGCCGACAGATCCTCGGACTCGGCGGCCGTGACGATCTGCTCGCGCACCCGGTCGGAGAGCGGCAGGTCCGGCTCCACGTCGATCCCGACGGCGACGAACTCCGACGCCCGGGCCACCGCGGCCGCGGTGTATCCGTGGCAGTGGGTGATGCTCCCCCGCACGCCGGGGGGCCACACCGGCTGGCGGTGCTCGCCGATCAGGACCGGCAC
>JASHWO010000059.1 GCA_030044045.1 Acidimicrobiales bacterium | reverse complement strand
TCTCGGCCTGGCCTGTGTGCGGGCCTGGAACCGGTGGCACCACGAGGTGTGGGCGGGCACGCATCCGGAACGGATCATCCCCCTGCAGCTGCCGTGGCTGGCCGACGTCGAGGTGGCGGCCGACGAGATCAGGCGCAACGCCGCACTCGGCTTCCGGGCGGTCAGCTTCCCCGAGTTCCCGGCCCAGCTCGGCCTGCCCTCCATCTTCAGTGGCCAGTGGGATCCGTTCTTCGCCGCTTGTGAGGAGACGGGCACCGTGGTGTGCCTGCACACCGGCGCCTCCGCCTGGGCACCCCTGCCCTCGCCGGACCCGCCGTTCGAGCTGCTGCCCACCCTGTTCCCGGTCAACGCCCTGGTGGCGGCGGGCGAGTGGCTGTGGTCCGGCGTGCCCCTGCGCTTCCCCTCCCTGGCCGTGGCCCTCAGCGAGGGGGGCATGGGCTGGGTCCCGATGCTCATGGACCGGGTGGACTACGTGGTGGCCCACTCGGGCGGCGGCGGCGAGAGCCGGGCGTGGGCGTCCGACCTGCGGCCCAGCGAGGTGTTGCGCCGGAACTTCTGGTTCTGCACCATCGACGACCCGTCGGTGGTGCCCCTGCGCCACGTGATCGGGGTCGACCACATCATGGTGGAGTGCGACTACCCGCACGCCGACTCGACCTGGCCGGACACCCAGCAGGTGCTGGCCGGCACCATGGGGGACCTCCCCGAGGACGAGCTGCGGGCGGTGGCCGGCGGCAACGCCGCCCGGCTGTTCCGGCACCCGCTGCCCGAGCGGGACGACTGGAGGGTCCCGTGATCACCACCGAGATCCGTCACGACGCCCATACCCACGCCCACCCCGCCGCCGCCGCGGCAGCGGAAGTGGCCACGCCGGTGGTCGACGCCGACGGCCACGTGCTGGAGCCCCGCTCGGCCTGGGCCGGGCTGCCCGACGAGCATCGGCCCCGCATCGAGCGCGACGCCCACGGCTACGAGCACGTGGTGGTGGGCGACCAGGAGATCCTGGCCGTGCCCCTGGGCACCCTGGCCACCCCGGGAGCCCGCTTCAGCGACCCCGACCGCTTCACCACCCTGGAGGAGGCCCAGCCCGGCGGCTCCGACCCGGTGGCGCGATTGGCCGACATGGACACCGAGGGCATCGACCAGGCCGTCCTCTACCCCTCGGTCGGGCTCTACTTCTGGGCGCTGGACGACCCGGCCGCCGCCGTGGCCGCCGCCAGGGCCTACAACGACTGGCTGGCCGGCTACTGCGCCGCCGCCCCTCGCCGCCTGTTCGGGGCGGCCATGCTCCCCCTGCAGGACCCGGAGGCCGCCGCCGCCGAGCTGCGGCGGGCCGTCGGCGAGCTGGGCTTCCACGCCGCCTTCGTCCGGCCGAACCCCTGCCGGAGCCGGGCCCTCAGCGACCCCGCCTACCGCCCGGTGTGGGAGGCGGCCGAGGAGCTGGACCTGCCCATCGGGGTGCACGAGGGGAGCTCGGTGATCGTCCCCACCCTCGGCGCCGACCGGCCCTTCAACCCGCTGGTCCTGCACGCCGTGTCCCACCCCTTCGAGGAGATGCTGGCCTACGCCCAACTCGTGGCCTTCGGGGTGCTCGACCGCCACCCGGGGCTGAAGGTGGTGCTGCTGGAGTCGGGGGGCGGCTGGGTGCCCTTCTGGATGGAGCGGCTGGACGAGCAGGCCGAGTCCTTCGGCGGCTTCTGCCCCGACATGTCCCTGCGCCCCAGCGAGTACTTCGCCCGCCAGTGCTGGGTGAGCTTCGAGGTGGACGAGCACACCCTGCCGGCGCTGGCCCCCTTCATCGGGGCCGAGCGCATCGTGTGGGGGTCGGACTACCCCCACCACGACGCCACCTTCCCCGGGGCGGTGGACGCCCTGCGACGGACCGTGGCCCCCTGCCCGCCCGACCTGCAGGCCCGGGTCCTCGGGCTCAACGCCGCCGCCGTCTACCACCTGCCGCCCCGCTACGAGGGCCCGGCCGCCGTGGCCGACGCCTACTTCACCGCCATCGTCACCCGGGACGTCGAGGCCCTGCGCCGGCTCTTCGCCCCCGACGCCGTGCTCGACGCCCAGGGCACCGTCCACCGGGGGGCCGAGGCCATCGCCCGCTTCTACGCCGAGGGGGCCTTCCTCTTCGAGGACCTGCTCCCCCGCCCGGCGCCGGCCCGGGTGGAGGGCGACCGGGTGACCGTCGACATCGACCTGCGGATCGCCGGCGGGCACGATCCGGTGCAGGACGTCTTCACCATGGCCGGCGACCGGATCGCCCACCTCTCCATCCGGGGGCTGGGCGGCGAGGTGACCAGCCGCCTGCCCGGCGCGGGCCCGCGGTGACCGCTGACGGACCGCCGATCCGGCTGCTGCCCCGCCTGGACACCGACAACCGGTTCTTCTGGACCAGCGGGGCCGACGGCCGCCTGCGCTTCTTGCGCTGCCGGGCCTGTGAGTCGTTCGTGCACCCGCCGGCGCCTTGCTGCCCCACCTGCCTGTCCGGCTACCTGACCCCGGAGCCGGTCAGCGGCCGGGCCGTGGTCGAGTCGTTCACCGTCAACCACCAGCAGTGGATCCCCGGCAGCGAGCCCTACATCGTGGCCTGGGTCTCGATCGAAGAGCAGGCCGACGTACGGCTGACCACGAACCTGGTGGGCGTGGAGCCCGAGGAGGTGCGCATCGGCATGCCGGTGGAGGTCCTGTTCGAGGAGCACGACGGGGTCTACCTCCCCCTGTTCCGCCCGGCCGGGCGATGAGCACGGAGCCGCTGGAGCGGCGGGCCATCGTCTCGGGCATCGGCCAGTCCCAAGTAGGCCGGCGCCTGGGTCGCTCGGATCTCGACCTGACGGTGGAGGCGGCCCTGGCCGCCATCGCCGACGCCGGCCTGACCCGCGACGACATCGACGGGCTGGCCACCTACCCGGGCATGGGCCTGGGCACCGCCGGCTTCGCCGGCCCGGGCACCCCCGAGGTGCAGGACGCGCTACGCCTGCGCCTGAACTGGCACGACGGCGGGGGGGAGGGCCCGGCCCAGATGCGGGCGGTGATCACCGCCTGCCTGGCCGTGGGGGCCGGCCTGGCCCGGCACGTGCTGGTCTACCGCACCGTCACCGAGTCCACCGCCCA
>JASHWO010000003.1 GCA_030044045.1 Acidimicrobiales bacterium | reverse complement strand
CTCCGCCCGGTCCCCGACCTCGATCCCGGCGGCCGGCGGACGGGCGCCCGGCCTCCTCATCAGCCCCCGCACCACCATGGCCGCGGTGCCCAGCAGGAGGGCCGTCCCGAGGACCATCTCCACCTCGGTCTCCGCCGCCTTGCCGGTGCCGATGGCCCGCAACAGCAGGGCACCGCAGAAGGCGGCCGGCGCCGACCCGAGGGTCAACCAGCCCACCATGGCCAGGTTCACCGTGCCCCGGCGCAGGTGGACGGCGCCCCCCACCGGCCGCATGACCAGGGCAGCCACCAGGTCACTGGAGATGGCCGCCGACGGGGTGACCCCGAAGAGGAAGATGAGCATGGGCGTCATGAGGGCTCCGCCCCCGGCCCCGGTCAGGCCGACCAGGAACCCCACCACCGCGCTGGCCAGCACCAGGTACCCGTCCACGACGGAAAGATTACCGAACTGGTCGGATTTAGTCGATCACGGGGAGACGTGGGGCTCGGGCCTCCCGGACGGCCCGGGCGCCCAGCCCCCACCCGAGAGAGGAGCTCAGTCCACCGTCCAGCTCGACCCGGAGCGCAGCAAGGCGGCCAGGTCGCCCAGGCCCCGCTGCTCCTGGGCCTCGGCGATCTGCCGGGCCATCTCCGTCCCGTACTCCCGGCGCTCGACGGCCCGGAACACCCCGATCGGGGTGGGCTCGTAGGGGCCGCGGGACAGGCGGGAGAGGGCGAAGGCCAGCCCCGGATCCTCCCGGCGCTCGTCGTGCACCAGCAACGCCTCCTCGCCCACGTCCGCCACGTCGACGATCTCCAGGCGGCCGTCGGGGCGCTGGACCACGCCCCGCTCCCCCTCGGCCCCGAAGCGGATGGGCTGGCCGTGGACCAGCGGCACCAGCATCGACGCCCGGGCGTCGCGGGAGGTGATCTTCTCGAAGGCGCCGTCGTTGAAGACGTTGCAGTTCTGGTAGACCTCCACGAAGGCCGCCCCGTCGTGGTCGTGGGCACGCCGGAACGTCTCCTGCATGTGGGCGCGGTCCATGTCATGGGTGCGGGCCACGAAGGAGGCCTCGGCCCCCAAGGCCAGGCTGACCGGGTTGAAGGGGGCGTCCACCGAGCCGAACGGCGTGGACTTGGTGACCTTGGCCACCTCCGAGGTCGGCGAGTACTGCCCCTTGGTCAGCCCGTAGATCTGGTTGTTGAACATGAGGATGGTCATCCGCACGTTGCGCCGCAGGGCGTGGATGAGGTGGTTGCCCCCGATGGACAGGGCGTCACCGTCGCCGGTCACCACCCACACGTCCAGGTCGGGCCGGGTGGTGGCCAGCCCGGTGGCGATGGCCGGGGCCCGGCCGTGGATGGAGTGCATGCCGTAGGTGGCCATGTAGTAGGGGAATCGGGCGGCGCAGCCGATGCCCGAGAGGAACACGGTGTTCTCCCGGCGCACGCCCAGCTCGGGCAGGAGCATCTGCACGGCGGCCAGGATGGAGTAGTCCCCACAGCCCGGGCACCAGCGGACCTCCTGGTCGCTGGTCCAGTCCTTGCGGGTGGTAGCGGGGACGGCAGTGGCAGTCATGACCTCTCCATTCAACCAGTGCAGCCCAGCAGGCTCAGGATGGCCGTCTCGATCTCGGCCGCCCGGAAGGGGACGCCCTGCACCTTGTTGAGGGAGTGGGCGTCCACCAGGTACTCGGCCCGGACCAGCCGGCTGAGCTGGCCCATGTTGACCTCGGGCACCAGCACCGTCTGGTAGCGGGCCAGCACGTCGCCCAGGTCGGCAGGGAACGGGTTGAGGTGGACCAGGTGGGCGTGGGCCACCTGCAGGCCCCGGGCCCGGATCCGGCGCACCCCGGCGGCGATGGCCCCGAAGGTGGACCCCCAGCCCAGCACCAGCACCTCGGCGCCGCCGCCCGCCCCGTCGGCGCCGGCGTCGTCCACCTCGAGCGGGGGGATGTCCCGCACGATCCCGGCGACCTTGGCCGCCCGGAGCCGGATCATGCGCTCGTGGTTCACCGGGTCGTAGGAGACGTTGCCCGTGCCGTCGGCCTTCTCCAGGCCGCCGATGCGGTGCTCCAGGCCGGGCACGCCGGGCGGGGCCCACGGCCGGGCCAGGGTGGCCTCGCCCCGCAGGTACGGCCAGAACTCCGGCGTGCCGTCGGCCGCCTCGTGGTTCGGCTCGGTGGCGAAGTCGGGGTCGATGGGGGCCAGGGCCTCGAGGTCCGGCAGCTTCCACGGCTCGGCCCCGTTGGCCAGGTAGCCGTCGGAGAGCAGGATCACCGGGGTGCGGTAGGTGACGGCGAGGCGCACGGCCTCGATGGCCGCCTCGAAGCAGTGCGACGGCGTCTTGGCCGCCACGATGGGCAGCGGGGCCTCGCCGTGGCGGCCGTACATGGCGTGGAGCAGGTCGGCCTGCTCGGCCTTGGTGGGCAGCCCGGTGGAGGGGCCGCCCCGCTGCACGTCCACGATCAGCAGGGGCAGCTCCAGGTTGACGGCCAGGCCGATGGTCTCCGACTTCAGGTCGAGGCCGGGGCCGCTGGTGGTGGTGACCCCGAGGGACCCGCCGAAAGCGGCGCCCAGGGCCGACCCGACCCCGGCGATCTCGTCCTCGGCCTGGAAGGTCCGCACGCCGAACTCCTTGCGCCGGGAGAGCTCGTGCAGGATGTCCGAGGCCGGGGTGATCGGGTAGCTGCCCAGGAAGAGCGGCAGGCCGGCCAGCCGGGCGGCGGCGATGAGCCCCCAGGCCAGGGCCTGGTTGCCGGTGACCTGGACGTACTCGCCCTTCTCGAAGCTGGCCGGCCGCACCTCGTAGTTGGACTCGAAGAGCTCGGCCGTCTCGCCGAAGTCGTAACCGGCCCGGAAGGCCCGGGTGTTGGCCTCGGCCACCTGCGGGCGGGCGACGAAGCGGGTGGCGATCCACTCCAGGGTGGGCTCGACGGGGCGGGTGTAGAGCCAGCTCACCAGGCCCAGGGCGAAGAAGTTCTTCGACCGCTCGGCGTCCCGGGGCTTGACCCCGGCCTCCTTGCAGACCTCCTGGGTGATGGAGGTCATGGGGACCTCGTAGACGGTGAAGGCGCCGAGCGAGCCGTCGGTGAGGGGGTTCGCCTGGTAGCCGGCCTTGGTCAGGCTGCGCTCGTCGAAGGCGTCGACGTTCACCAGCAGCGTGGCCCCCTTCGGCAGGGCGTCGACGTTGGCCCGCAACGCCGCCGGGTTCATGGCCACCAGCACGTTCGGCGCGTCGCCCGGGGTCAGGATGTCATGGTCCGAGATGTGCACCTGGAAGGCGGACACCCCGGCCAGGGTGCCGGCCGGCGCCCGGATCTCGGCCGGGAAGTCGGGGAAGGTCGACATGTCGTTGCCCAGCAGGGCGCTCGACGTCGTGAAGCGGTCCCCGGTGAGCTGCATGCCGTCGCCGGAGTCCCCGGCGAACCGGATCACGACCCTGTCGAGC
>JASHWO010000058.1 GCA_030044045.1 Acidimicrobiales bacterium | reverse complement strand
CCGGACCTGGCTGGCCGTGGGGGGCGCGCTGGCGCTGGCGGCCGGGGCGGTGGTGCTGGTGGTGAGCCTCACCACGGCGCGCCTGCCCGGCCAGGTGGCCACCGGCGGCCTGACCCTCTCGGCGGCGAAACGGGTGCAGCAGGAGCTGGACCAGGCGGCGGTGCTGGTGGACCAGGGCCAGGAGGCGCAGGCACTCCAGCTCTACCGGACAGTGCTGGCCCAGGTGCCCGACCAGCGCACGGCGCTGGCCGAAGCCGGCTGGCTGGAGTGGCAGTCGGGCAACCAGGCGGGGAGCGCCTCCCTGGAGGCCGCCGGGCGGCGGCTGGTGGCCAGGGCGGTGGCCGTCGCCCCCGGCTTCTACGCCGGCCGGCTGTTCCTGGGCTCCATCGAGGTCGACCAGGGCGACGCCACGGCGGCGGTGGCCCAGTTCCGGCGGTTCCTGGCCGACCACCCGCCGGCTACGTGGGTGAAGGACTACGCCACCGAGATCCGTGACGCCTTCACCGCCGCCGGCCAGCCGGTCCCCTCCGACGTGCCGGCGTCGTAGCCGCTCGGGCCGGGCCGTACGTTCGTGACGCCGGGCCCGGGACGCGGGTGGGTCCCGGGCGGTGGCGGTGCCGCGTCCCGCCGGGAGCGTGGCACTACGGGGTGGTGGTCCTGCCTCACGTGTATGCTGATCTGCATGCAGTCGACCAGCGTGCGGATCGACGGCGAGACGCATGAGGAGCTGAAGCGTCTGGCAGACGAGCTGGGGACGACGGTCGGTCGCACCGTCACTCTGGCGGTCTGCGCGTTGCGCCAGGACCGGGTCGGGGAGCAGTTGGCTCAGCCATTGCGCGACGACGAGACGGCCTGGCTCGATGCTGACCTCGGGTGACGTCGTCGATCTCGACCTCGGGCTGCCTCAGGGCCGTGAAGCCGGTTTCCGTCACCCGGCGGTCGTCGTCTCTGCCCAGCGGATCCTTGGCGCCGAGCCCTCCGTGGTCTCTGTGGTGCCGTTGACCTCGACCATCCGGGGGTTTCACTCGGAGATCACGATCGAACCCGACGAGCACAACGGTCTCGCCGTACGGTCTGCCGCCCAGTGCCAGCATCTCCGGGCGGCGTCGACTGGTCGGATCGCCTCGGCTCGCGGCAACGTCGGGGCAGCGACGCTCGCCCAGATCCGCGAGACGATCGCGGTCATGCTCGACATCCCGACGTGACCTCGACCTCGGGACACGGCCACCGCGACGCGACGAGCTCGTGGTCGCCCCACGGGAGCAACGCCGCCTCGAGCTCACAGGAGGAACGGGATGAGCATCTTGGTCGAGCGCCGGTAGGCGGGATAGTCGTCGGGAAAGCGCTCGGTCATGTAGCGCTCTTCCATGACGGCGCTGTAGAGGAAGTAGGCGCCGAGCAGGCCGACGGCGATCAGCCAGTACCAACTGACGGCGATCGCCGTTCCCACCATGGCGAGGATGATGCCCGAGTAGATGGGGTGGCGGATCTGGCGGTAGGGGCCGGTCGTCACCAGCTCGGGGTCGACCTTCTCCGACATGGGCATCCCCCAGTTCCTCCCGATGGAGCGCCGGGCCCAGACCGCCAATGCCAGGCCGCACACGAAGACGGCGACCCCGACGGCGCCGAGCCACGGATCGTGGTTGGCCGCCGTTCCTTTGAACACCCCCAACCGTACGAGGAACAGGACGACGAGCACGATCATCACCCGGACCCCGGCGAAGCGACCCCATCGAGCCCGCCCTGCCTTGGTGCCGGCGGCCGCGGCGAGCCAGTAGGCCCAGAAGGCGATCCAGGCGACGAGGAGGACCAGATCGACGACGTGCATGGCTCAGAACGGCCTCATCGTACGGTCTGCTCCCGCTGCCGCCTCGTGGCCTGCCGGTAGGAAGCGATCAGGCGCTCCTCGCGGTAGTCGAGGTCGCTCTGGATGCAGAACGCACGGACCAGTTCCTGGGTGCGAGACAGGTTCGGTCGAGGCATCGTCGGGAAGAGGTGGTGCTCGATCTGGTAGTTGAGGCCGCCCAATACGAAGCTGATGCATCGACCTCCGGCGACGTTCCGAGCGGTGACGACCTGCCGCTGGGCGAAGCCCATCCCGGAGCCCTCCTCGACGATGGGCATGCCTTTGTGGTTCGGGGCGAAGCTACAGCCCAGGTAGAGAGAGAACACGGCTTGGTGCACCACGATGAAGGCGATCGCTTCGAGCGGGGGAAGCACCCACAGCACCACCGTGAGGTAGAGGACCGCATGGACGACGACCAGGAGGCTCTCGGCCAGAGCACCGCGGTCTCTGCGGCGGTACAGATCGTGGCTGCCGGACAGGTAGAGCCCCGTGCTTCGGAGCAGCATGAGGGGAAAGAAGAGCTCGACATCCCATCGAGCCAGCCAGCCGGCGAGTCCCCGGCAGTCGGCGGGGTCTCCGCCAGCAGCGGAGCCACCGAGCAGGCCCACGCCGATGTCGGGATCGCGGTCCGGCTCGTTGGGGTGGGCGTGGTGGGCGTTGTGCTTCGGAACCCACCAACCGAAGCTCATCCCGATCAGCCCGTTCCCGACGGCCAGACCGAGCAGCTGGTTGGCCCGCCTGGAGGCGAAGACCTGCCCGTGCCCGGCGTCATGGCCGAGGAAGCCGAGTTGGGTCGAGGCCAAGCCGAGGAATGCCGCGACGCCGAGCACGGCCCACGAGGTGCCCAGGGCGAAGAAGGCCGCCCACCCGAGGGCAAACGCGCCGACCGTGAGCACGATCTTGACCCAGTAGTAGCCGAGCCGCCGGTCGAGGAGCCCGGCCGACCGGACCTGGATCGCCAGCGTACGGAAGTCGTCTGCCGGCTTCGCCGTTCTGGTGACCGTCTGCACGAGCCCTCCTGTCACGGTGTGTGCCACGGCGGCACGCCCCTGGGTGTAGGGAACCCCCGAACGCACCGCCGTGTCGTGTCGGCACGACCCGCACCGAGCGGGTCGTGCCGACACGACCCCGGGCTACAGGGCTCGGACGTTCTGGGCTTCGGGGCCCTTCTGGCCCTCTGCCACGTCGAACTCGACCTGCTGCCCGTCCTCGAGGCTCTTGAACCCGTCGCCCACCACGTTCGAGAAGTGGACGAAGACGTCCTTGCCGCCCGTGGCCGGCGTGATGAAGCCGAAGCCCTTTTCGCTATTGAAGAACTTTACCGTTCCAGTTGCCATATTCGTGTCACTTTCTTCTATGTTGTTGTACTAACAGCTATTTGGCGCGATGGCACCGTGGCTTCGCCGGCACGAGCTTCGTGTACTCATCGCCGCAAGCCGAGACGCTGCCGGCCTCCCCGTAGATCCGGCAGCGTTCGTCGTCGCACCACCCGAGGAGCACGTCCCCCTGGCGGACGTGGCGCGCGTGCTCGGCGCAGAGCAGGACGTCGGGCAGGATGACGGTGACCGAGTACGAGTCGTCGTTCGGGTCCGGGCCACGAGCGAGCGTTCGTCGCGGTGGGTCGACCACGACCGTCGCCGGCAGGGGGCAGAGCGCACAGGGCGATCCCGGATCCGGTGCGGTCACTGTCGTATGGCCTCTCGGAGATTGGTCACACCCCGTAATCGACTTTGCGCTCGGCCTTGGCCCGGGCCTTCTCCCGCTTCTGTTGCTTGCGCCGGCGTTTGCCGACAGAGCTGGGCATCAGGACGTCCCCAGGCCATCGTGGTATCGCAACCGGCCAGCGTCGCCGCGGTGTACAGGCCCGAATCCGGACCAGGCAACGAAGGGGGAACCCCTTCCGGGTGCGCTCAGGAACTTCGGGATGTCGGGCTCCGTTCGAATTGGGCCAACTCGGGGAGATCTCGAACGGGCCACGCCAGTCCAGATCGAGGGTGGCGACGCGACCAGGGTACCAGGAGGAGCCTTCACATGCTGTTCGGACCGTGGGCGCCGGACCGGTCATGCTGCCGAACGGCCCGGCCGTGCAGGTCAGCGCCGCCTCTGCTACGGTCGCAGCGATGCCGCGGGCCGTGCCCGCCGGCGGCCGGCAAACGAGAGCCGGCCAGGCCCACGAGACGTTCATCGAGTCGGCCATCTTCCCTTATTGACCGACTGGAGTCTTGTGAACCCACCTGCTGCCCCTGTTGACGCGCCTGCCCGCTTTTGTGATCTCGGCGTGTCGCCGGCACTGGCATCGGCCCTCGAACGTCGAGGCATCCGGGCACCGTTCCCCATTCAGGTCGCCACGCTTCCCGACGCTCTCTCAGGTCGCGACGTCTGTGGCATGGCCCCGACGGGGGCCGGCAAGACGCTGGCGTTCGGGCTGGCGGTGCTGTCCCGGCTCGATGCCACGTCCCGGGCCGGCCGGCGCGGCCGGCGGCACCCCTCGGCAGTGGTGCTGGTCCCGACGAGGGAGCTGGCGGCCCAGATCGAGACCGACCTCGCCCCCCTGGCGACCGTGATCGGTGCGCGGGTGGCGTCGATCTATGGCGGCGTCGGGTACGGCAAGCAGCTCGCTGCCCTGCGCAGCGGTGTCGACGTCCTGATCGCCTGCCCTGGAAGGCTTTCCGACCTGATCGAGCGGGGGTCGGTCGACCTGTCGTTCGTGGACGTCGTGGTCCTGGACGAAGCCGACCGGATGGCCGACATGGGCTTCCTGCCGGCAGTCCGGCGCCTCATCGAAAAGACCGGTGCCTCGCGCCAGGTGCTCCTCTTCTCGGCCACCCTGGACGGGCCCGTCGACAAGCTGGTCCGGGACTACCAGCACGATCCGGTGCGCCACGACGTGGCACCCGCCAGCATGTCTCGGGGAGAGGTGCGCCATCACTTCTGGCGTGTCGAATCCCACGACCGGGTGGCCGTCACCGCCGAGACGGTCACCGCCGGCGGACCGGCCATGGTGTTCTGCCGCACCAAGCGAGGAGCGGACCGGCTCTCGGACCGGCTCGCCCGTTCCGGACTGCACGCCGCCGCCATCCACGGCAACCGCAGCCAGGGTCAGCGAGAAAGGGCCCTGGCCGACTTCCGGGCCGGTCGGGTCGACGTGCTCGTCGCCACCGATATCGCGGCGAGGGGGATACATGTCGACGCCGTCCCCCTCGTGGTCCACTTCGATCCCCCCGCCGACGCCACCGACTACGTGCACCGAGCCGGCCGCACCGGTCGGGCCGGCGCCGACGGGACCGTCGTCTCCCTGGTCGGGCAGGACCACGTCGCCGGGACCAGGCGCATCCAGCGGCAGCTGGGCCTGCCACTCGGCGTCTCCTCGCCGGACGTGGCATCGCTCGCCCGCCCCACGCCGCAGACCAGGCTCAGCCCGCGACGACTGCCCCAGACTCGTAGGCGACAACGACGAGCTGGGCCCGGTCGCGAGCGCCCAGCTTGCTGAGCAGCCGGCTCACGTGGGTCTTGGCGGTGGCGGCGCCCATGTGCAGCTCGCCGGCGATCTCGCCGTTCGAGAGACCTTTGGCCACGAGGCAGAGCACCTCACGCTCGCGCCGCGTGAGCCCATCGAGCACCTCGGGCCTGGGCGTCCGAGGCTCAGCCCGGGCAGCGAACTCGGTGATGAGCCGCCTGGTCACGCTCGGCGCCAAGAGGGCGTTCCCCTCGGCGACCACCCGGATGGCGTCGAGCAGGTCCTCGGGCGGGGTGTCCTTCAACAAGAAGCCGCTGGCGCCGGCCCGCAGCGCGGCGTACACGTACTCGTCCAGCTCGAAGGTCGTGAGGATCAGCACCCGGGCGTCTCCGTTCCCTGCGGTCCTGTCATTTGGGACATCGACGATGTGACGCGTCGCCTCGATCCCGTCCATCACGGGCATCCGCACGTCCATGAGCACGACGTCGGGCCGCTGGGCCCGCACCACCTCGACCGCCGTGGCGCCGTCGGCCGCCTCGCCGACGACGCACAGGTCGGGGGCCGACTCGACCAGCACGCGGAAGCCGGCCCGCACCAGCGCCTGGTCGTCGACCACGACGACGGAGATCACCGGTCGACCGCGTCGTGCGGAAGGCGGGCGTGGACTCCGAAGCCGCCCTCCGGGCGGAACCCGGCGTCCAGAGTGCCGCCGAAGAGGACGACACGCTCGCGCATGCCGACGATGCCGTGGTGCCCGGCCAGGTCGGGGCCGCCGACACGGTAGGGAGCCGGGACGGGACCCGCCCCGTCGTCGACCACCTCGACCACCAGCGAACCGGCCTCGTCGCGTACGTCCACCCGCACCGAGGCCGGCCCGGCGTGCTTCACCACGTTGGTCAGCGCTTCCTGGACCACCCGGTACACCGACAGCTCGGCGCTCGGCGACAGCCGACCGTCCGCCGCCGTCTCGACCCGGAGATCCACGGGCACGCCGGCTGCCCGCACCTGCTCGGCCAGCTGGTCGAGGCCGGCGAGCCCGGGGGTCGGAGCCAGCGCCGCCTCCCCCGTGCTGTCGCTCCGCAGCACCCCGAGCAGGTGCCGGAGCTCCTGCAGCGCTGCCCGGCTCGTCGTCTCAACGGCGCCGAGGGCCTTCTTGGCCTCGGCCGGGTCGTCGTCGATGACATGCCGGCCGACGCCGGACTGCACGGCGATCACACTGAGGCTGTGGGCCACGACGTCGTGCAACTCACGAGCGATGCGCAGTCGCTCCTCGACCACCGACCGCTGCGCTCGCTCGACCACCTGGCGTTGGCGCTGTGCCGCCTGCTCGGCCAGGCCGGCGACGTAGACCCGGCGCACCCGGACGCTGTCCCCGACGAACCAGGTGGCTACGGACACGGCGATGGCGACGCTCGACCCGCCGTCGTGGAAGCGCTCGGCCCAGCCGACAGAGGCACCGAGGGACAAGACGGCGGCGGAGGTCACCAGTGCCCACAGCGAGTACCCGCGGTCCCTGGTGGTCGCCACCTGGTACACCGGGAAGGCGATCAGGAGGCCGACCACCGCCGGACCGTCCGCCGCCGCGCTCACGGCGAGGGCCAGCGTCATCAGGACCAGGGATTCGACGCCGTAGCGGCGCCGGATGGCCACGGCCAGCGCCACCACCAGCAGGCAGGCCACCAGCAGCCCGGGCGGCGGACCGAACGGCCCGGTGGCGTACCGCAGGGCGACGACCACCACGATGCCGGCAACCATCAGGTCGACCGCCAGGAGCTGGCGGGACGTCACCCGATGGAGCAGCGGCGGTCGCGGCATCCTGGCCTGGATCGGAACCTCGCTCACCTCCGGCAACGTTACTGAGCGAGGAGCCGTACCGTCGTCCGTCGCCGGGATGATCGGGGCACCGGGGTGGTTCCCCCCGGAGGGGGATCCGGGCCAACGTGTACGACCGCAGGTGGACCGGAGAACGCGACCACGGGAAGATGCGCCGGGCCGACCGGTCGTGCAGGCTGGATGGTGTCACGCCGCAGGTGGCCGGCGACAGCTCGGGAGGGCAGACGATGATCGAGGCGAGCGGCCTCACCAAGCGCTACGGGAAGAAGCTGGCTGTCGACCAGCTCGACTTCACGGTGCGCCCCGGGGTGGTGACCGGGTTCCTCGGGCCCAACGGGTCGGGCAAGTCTACGACCATGCGGATGGTCATGGGCCTCGACGCCCCCGACGCCGGCACGGCCACTGTCAACGGCCGTCCCTTCCACGACCTCCACTGGCCGCTGCGCGAGGTGGGGGCGCTCCTCGAGGCGAAGGCCATCCATCCCGGCCGGAGCGCCCGGAACCATCTGCTCATGCTGGCCCAGACCAACCGGATCCCCGCCGCCCGGGTGGACGAGGTGCTGGACCGGGTCGGGCTGAGCGAGGTGGCCGGGCAGCGGGCCGGCAAGTTCTCGCTCGGCATGGGCCAGCGGCTCGGCATCGCCGCCGCCCTCCTCGGCGATCCCGGCGTGCTGCTCTTCGACGAGCCGGTCAACGGCCTCGACCCCGACGGGATCCGCTGGGTGCGCAACCTGCTCCGGGGCCTGGCCCGGGAGGGGCGGACGGTGTTCGTGTCCAGCCACCTCATGAGCGAGATGGCCCTCACCGCCGACGAGGTGGTGGTCATCGGCCGGGGTCGCCTGATCGCCCAGAAGCCGGTCGGCGAGCTCACCGCCTCGAGCGCGGGAGGGTACGTGACCGTCCGGTCGCCGGCAGCCGCCCAGCTGCGCACCGCCCTGGAGGACATCGGTGCCTCCGTGGTGGTCGAGCCCGACGGTGCGCTGGTGGTCCGGGACATCGTCGCCCCGGCCATCGGCGACCTGGCCGGCAAGCTGGGTGTGATCCTCCACGAGCTGGCACCCCATACGGCGTCGCTGGAGGAGGCCTTCATGGCCCTGACCGAGGACAGCATCGACTACCACGGCGAGAACGCATTCGACACGACCAGCGACGGAGGTTCCCGGTGACGACCGCCACGACCGCCACGACCGAGCCCGGACGCCCGGGGCCCACCCGGCTCGGGGCCGGGCGCTACTCCGTGGCCGACCTGGCCCGATCGGAATGGACCAAGCTTCGCAGCGTGCGATCGACCCTCTGGTCGTTCGTCATCATGGTGGTCCTCGGGGTCGGTGTCGGCATCCTGGCCACGGCCGAGACCCGGGCCCACTGGGCGACCACCTTCCACCCGGGCTTCCAGCCCATCCGCACCAGCCTCATCGGGGTGAACGTCGCCCAGCTGGTCGTCGGCGTGCTCGGCGTGCTGGTCATGACGGGCGAGTACGGGACCGGGACCATCCGGGCCACCTTCTCCGCCGCCCCGCGCCGGCCGCTGGTGCTGGCGGCCAAGACGGCGGTGTTCACCATGGTGGCGCTGATCGCCTCCGAGGTCGTCGCCTTCCTGTCCTTCTTCCTCGGCCAGGCCATGCTCACCGCGCCGGCCACGCACGCCACCCTGTCGAGCCCCGGCGCCCTACGCGCCGTCGTCGGCAGCGGGCTGTACATCTGCGTCATCGGCGTCCTGGGACTGGCGCTCGGGGTCCTGATCCGCCACACCGCCGGGGCCATCGGCGCCTTCGTCGGGGTGCTCCTGATCCTTCCCATCGTGGTCTCGGCGCTGCCGCAGTCGATCATCAACGCCGTGCAGCGCTACGAGCCGCTGCAGATCGGCAAGATGATGATCACAACGCCGACAGACGTGACCCGTCACGTCATCCTCCGCGGTCCCCACGGTGTCATCCGTCACGTCGTCCTGCACGGCGGTGGCGGTGGCACATTCACGTTCTCGCCGTGGGTGGGCTTCGGCATCCTGTGCGGGTACGCGGTGGCGCTGCTGGCGGTCGGCACCGTGCTGCTGGTACGACGCGACGCCTGAGGCCGGACGGCCGCTCAGTAGCCGAAGTGCTCGGCCGCCGAGTCGAGATCAGCCCGATCGAGTGCCGATCGGAGCGCTACTCCGACAGCCTCCAGGGCCGCCGCACCGCCCTGCTGGCGGTCGATGGCGCAGAGGGCGACGTCTACGAGTGCACCGGCGGCCCGGAGGTGCTGGCATCCCGCCACCAGCGCCCCGGCGGTCGTCACGACATCCTCCACGGCCACTGCCCGGAGCCCGTCGACAGAGATGCCTTCTACCGCCTTGCCGGTGCCGTACGGCTTGGCGACCTTGCGGACGAACACCGCCGGCACTCCCGTGCGCTGGGAAAGTGCAGCAACCAGCGGGATGCCGCCCATCTCCATGCCGGCCAGCACGTCGCAGGGGGGGAGTAGCTCCCCCATGGCCTCCGCCACTTCCCCGAGGAGGGCCGGGTCGGACTCGAAGAGATACTTGTCGAAGTACTCAGTGCTGCTCTCGCCGGACCGCAGGGTGAACCGGCCTTCCAGGTGACACGCAGCAAAGATTCGATCCGCCAGTCCGTCGTTCACCGGCCCCAGCCTGCCACGATGAGCACTCCGGCGTTGCCCTGCCGGTCAGGGTCGTTCAACCTCGAGCGCCGTGATGTGCCCGCAGGCAACGGGTGGTCGCATCGGATCGTGGTCGCATCGGATCTCAGCCCCGGAGCGCCCGCAGCTCGGCCACCACCGGGCCGAAGGCGCCGGCGAAGGCGGCCACGTCGTCGTCGGTGGTGGGCCAGCCGACCGACAGTCGCAACGAGCGGCTGGGGTCGACCCCCATGGCCTCCAGCACCGGCGACGGCTCCAGCGACTCCGAGGCGCAGGCCGAGCCGGAGTGGGCGGCGATCCCCGCCCGGTCCAGGCCCAGCAGCACCGGCTCGGCCTCCACCCCGGCCACGCCCAGGCAGACCAGGTGGGGGAGCCGCCCCGCCGGGTCGGGGTCGCCCACCAGGGACACCCCCTCCACCGCCAGCGCCGCCGCTGCCAGACGGGCCACCTGGCGGCCGGCCCGGGCCGCCTCGGTGGCGAGCTGCCGCCGGCCGTCGGCGGACAGGGCGGCCGCTACCGCTCCCAGGCCGGCGATGGCCGGCACGTTCTCCATGCCGGCCCGGCGGCCCCGCTCCTGCTGCCCGCCCAGCACCAGTGGCTCGAACCGGAGCCCCCGGCGGACCACCAGGGCCCCCACCCCGGTCGGGCCGCCCATTTTGTGGCCGCTCACCGACACCAGGTCGGCGTCGAGGCCGGTCAGGTCGAGGTCGAGGTGCCCGCAGGCGGCCGCCGCGTCGACGTGCACCGGCACCCCGGCCCGGCGGCAGAGGTCGACCACCTCGACCACCGGCTGGACCGTGCCCACCTCGTGGTTCGCCCACTGGCAGTGCACCAGCGCCGGTGGGTGGTCGGCGTGCCGGTCGAGGGCGGCCGCCACCCCCGCCGGGTCGATCCGGCCGTGGCCGTCCACCGGCAGCGACTCCACGTCGGCCAGCCGCTCCGAGGCGTCCCGGACCGCCGAGTGCTCCACCGCCGCGCACAGCACGGCGCCCCCGGGGCGGGCCCGGGTAGCGCCCCACACCGCGGCGTTGGCCGCCTCGGTGCCGCCCGAGGTGAATACCACCTGGCGAGGCCGCACGCACAGCAGTGCCGCCAGGTGGTGGCGGGCCTCCTCCACCACCGCCCGCACCAGGCGGCCCTCCTCGTGGACCCGGCCTGGGTCCCCGGCCGGCGCGGCCAGCCAGTTCCGCACGGCCGCCGCCGCCTCCGGGCGGAGCGGCGAGGTGGACGCGTGGTCGAGGTAGTGGCGAGGCACCGCGGTTCAGGCCGACCGGCGCGCCCCGCCGGCGCTGGCAGTGCCGGCCCCGGCCCCGGCCCCGGCACCGTGGCTGCCGGCGGAGGTCACGCCAGCGCGGCGCAGGTGTCGTCGCCGCGGGCCCGTGACGAGAGCACGACCGGGGTGGGGCCCTCCGCGGCGTCGCCGCAGAGCCCGGAGAGCAGGCCGTTCACCATGCCCCGGTCGACGGCGCAGAGGACGGGGTGCGCGGTCGCCGCGTCCCCGAACGGGCAGTGCTCGGCCACCACGGCCGTACCGCCCTCCTGGTCCTCGGCGTGCGCCGCGAAGCCGTGGGCGGTGAGCGCCTCGGCGATGGCGTGCATGGCCGCCCGCACCGACCGTTGGCCGTCGCCCGGCGCCATGCGACGGGCCAGCGACCGCCCGTAGTCCTCGCCGACCTTGGCCGCCATGCGCTCGGCCTGTTCCGGCTCCAGCAGTTCGATGGCCTCGCGCAGGAGGGCCACGAGCAGGTCGTCCCGCCGGGTGAGGAACTCGATGGTGGGGTCGTCGCCGGCCGGGAAGAACCGCTTCGAGGGCCGGCCGGCGCCCTGCCCGGGCCGGCCGGTGGCCACCCGGAGGTAGCCGCCGGCAGCCAGCCGGTCGAGGTGGTGACGGGCCACGTTCGGGTGGAGGGAGAAGGCGGTGGCCACCTGGGAGGCGGTCGTCCCGGGGTTCGTCCGGACGTGGAGGAAGATGTCTCGCCGGGTGGGGTCGCCGAAGGCCGCGGTGACCGCCGCCACGGCGCCGGCGAAGCGCTCGTCGTCGGCGGCCGACATCGCCCGCGACGGCTCCGCTCCCGGCGCCCGGGCCGTGGTCGCGCCGGCCACCCCGCCGGCGTTGCCCGCCGGGGACCGGGATCGCACGGCCCTGGCCGGCGCTCCGTCAGGCACAGACCGCACGGTCGGTAGTCTACTGGGAGGCAACGGCGGGGCTGTTGGGTACCGTGCCGCCGGGTGGCCGCCCGGCTCGGCCCGGCCCCGATGGCCGCAGCCGGACACCGGCGGGGCGCTGGCCGGCACCCCTTCCGACCAGCAGGCGAGGGACGAGGGAGCACCCATGGGACCCGATCAGGAGCGGCTCGAGCAGGTGGCGAAGGGGGTGGTCGACCCCGAGCTCGGCTTCTCCCTGGGCGAGGCCGGCATGGTGCGCCAGGTCCGGGTACGCCGGCGGCGGGTCGGGGCGGTGCTGGCGTTCCCGGTGGCCGCCTGGCCGGCGGCGGACGAGGTGTGCCGGTCGGTGGAGGCGGCGCTGCGGGCCGAGCCCGGCGTGGAGGAGGTGGCGGTCGAGGCCGAGGTGATGGACGACGCCGGTCGTGCCGCGCTGCGGGTCCGGCTACGGGCCTCGATGGAGGGCACGGCCGAGCCGCCGGGGACGGGCACGCCAGCCGGCGAGGCGGCCGGCGGCGCCGCGGCCGGTGGTGGGAACGGCCACGGGCACGGCCACGGGTCGCCCCCTACCCCGGCGTTCCTCCAGCCTGGCTCCAGCACCCGGGTGATCGGCGTGTCCTCGGGCAAGGGTGGGGTGGGCAAGTCGTCGGTCACGGTCAACCTGGCGGTGGCCCTGGCCCGGCGCGGTCACCAGGTGGGGGTGCTGGACGCCGACGTGTACGGCTTCTCCGTGCCCAAGATGCTCGGGGCCGACCACGACCCGGTGGTCCTCGGCGACCTGGTGGTCCCGGCCGCCGTCCACGGAGTGCGGGTGCTGTCGATGGGCTTCTTCGTCCCCGACGACCAGCCGGTGATCTGGCGTGGGCCCATGCTCCACAAGGCCATCGAGCAGTTCCTGGCCGACGCCTACTGGGGCCAGCCCGACTTCCTGCTGGTGGACATGCCGCCCGGCACCGGCGACGTGACCCTCTCGATGGCCGGCGTGATGCCCCGGGCCGAGGTGGTGGTGGTGACCACCCCGCAGCCGGCGGCCCAGCGGGTGGCCCAGCGCTCGGCTTACGCCGCCCGGAAGCTGAAGCTGTCGGTCCGGGGCGTCATCGAGAACATGTCCTGGTTCACCGGCGACGACGGCACCCGCTACGAGCTGTTCGGGCGCGGCGGCGGGCAGGCGCTGGCCGAGGACCTGGGCGTGCCGCTGCTGGGGCAGGTGCCGCTGGTGCCGGCGTTGCGTGAGGGCGGCGACGGGGGCATTCCCATCGTGGTGTCGGATCCGGAGGGCGAGGCGGCTACCACCTTCGACGCCCTGGCCGGCCGGCTGGCCGCCCTGGGCCCGGCCCGCGTCTACCGCCGCGAGCTCAGCCTCCGCTGACCGGGTCGCCGGAGTGGCGCCGTCAGCCGTCCACGCCGGCGGGGAGCTTGGCCGGATCCCAGCCGAGGTCGGCCACGGCGTGGCGGAAGGCGAAGCGGTCGGTCATGCCGGCCACGTAGGTGACGGCCGCCCGGACCGCCTCGGGCTCGCCGGCCGTGAGCCCGCCCGCCTCCCGCACGTCGGGGATGGCGTTCGGGCGGTCGCCGTAGTGGTCGACCAGGGCCCGCAGCACGGCCACCACCGCCGCTCCCTGGGCCACCGACGCCGGCCGGAGGTAGACGTGCTCGTAGTTGCCGGCCCGGAAGGCGGCCAGGGCCTCGGCCATCTCCCCCTCCATGCCGATACGGCCGGTGGCCGCCACCGTGCCCACCACCGCGTCGATGAAGGCGCCGAGTTGCTGGCCCCGCCGCTCGCCGCAACGGGACCGCACCACCTCGGGGAGCATGGACGGGGCGACGATGCCGCTCAGCACCGCGTCCTCCCAGTCGTGGCAGACGTAGGCGATCCGGTCGGCCCAGCTCACCACCTCGCCCTCCGGGGTGGCCGGCGCCGGTCGGGACCAGCTGTGGTTCCGGATGCCATCCAGCGTCTCGGCGCAGAGGTTCAGCGAGGCCAGCGACACGTCGGCCCCCCAGGGGGCGTGGTCGAACCCTTCCGGCAGGTAGGGGTCGAGGGCGTCCTCGCTGGCGTGGCCGCCGGGGCCGTGGCCGCAGTCGTGCCCCAGGGCGATGGCCTCGGCCAGGGCCACGTTCAGCCGGCAGGCCTGGGCGATGCCCGCCGCCACCTGGGCCACCTCCAGCGCATGGGTCAGGCGGGTGCGCTGGTGGTCCTCGGGGAACACGAAGACCTGGGTCTTGCCGGCCAGCCGCCGGAAGGCCGTCGAGTGCAGGATGCGGTCCCGGTCCCGCTCGAAGCAGGTGCGCCAGGGGTCGGGCATCTCGGGGCGCTGCCGGTGCCCGGCCCCGACGGCCCGGGTGGCCCCCTCGACCAGGGAGCCGTGCTCCTGCGCCTCGCGCTGCTCCCGGGCCAGGGGGTCGAGCGTCAGTCCAGGCACCGGCCGGCCGGCCGCCATGCCCTCGGGTGCCCCCGCGCCGGCGTCCGGACCACCGGCGGGGTGGCCCACCGCGGCCCGGGAGTCGGCGTGGGCGACGGTCACCGCCGGCCGGGCGCTGAACCCACCCATGGTCGATGCCCAACGACGGCTGCGCTCGGTGAGGGCGGGATCCGGGCCGTCCGGCATGGCCTCCAGTGTGCCCGGTGCCTGTATCGTCGGGGGTGCCACGCCGGCACGGACGGCCCGCCCGCCCGCGACGGGAGCCGGTACCGACCGACAAAGGAGCCATGCCAGGTGGACGTGCGTATCGGGATCGTCCAGACCCCCAAGGAGCTGGAAGTGGAGCTGGGGGACGACGCCGACCGGGAGAAGGTCTTGGCCGACATCGAGTCGGCGCTCGGCGGCGACCAGGGCGTGCTCTGGCTGACCGACCGGCGGGGCCGGCGGGTCGCCGTGCCGGTGGCCAAGGTGGCCTACGTGGAGGTCGGTGCGCCGAGTGCCGAACGGCGGGTGGGGTTCGGCGCCCCCTGAGCCACCGGCCCGCTCCGGCCGGCGCCCGCCCCGGGCTGCTCGACCTGCAGCTGCTCTTCGTCACCGGCAAGGGCGGCGTGGGCAAGACCACGGTGGCCGCGGCCCTGGCCCAGCTCGCCGCCGAGAGTGGCCTGCGGGTGCTGGCCTGCGAGGTCGACGCCAAGGGTGACCTGGCATCCCTGTTCGAGGCCGAGCCGACGGGCTTCGCCGAGCGGGAGGTGGCGCCCGGGGTGTTCGTCATGTCGATGGACACCGAGGCCTCCCTCCGGGAGTACCTGAAGCTGCACCTCCGGATCCCGGTGGTGGGCCGGATCGGCCCGCTGGCCAAGGCCTTCGACTTCGTGGCCACCGCCGCCCCGGGGGTGCGGGAGATCCTGACCGTGGGCAAGCTCTGCTACGAGGTGCGGGAGCGGCGCTACGACCTGGTAGTGGTCGACGCACCCGCCACCGGCCACATCGTGGGCCAGCTCGCCGCCCCCCAGGCCATCAACGACCTCGTCAAGGTGGGGCTGATCCGCACCCAGACCGACTGGATGCTCGACATCCTCTCCGACCCGGCACGCACCGGGCTGGTGGCGGTGACCACCCCCGAGGAGATGCCGGTGGCCGAGACGCTGGAGCTGGCCGGGCGGGTGGCGGCCGAGACCACCGTCCACCTCTCCGCCGTGGTGGTCAACCGGGTCCTGCCCGAGCTGTTCGGCCGGGGTGAGGAGGAGGCGTTCGAGGTCCTGCGCCGCCCCGACGTCACCGACGGCCTCTCGGCCAGGGCCGGCGGCGACGCCGGCCCGGTGCTGGAGGGCGCCCGCCTGGCCGTGACCATGCGACGCACCCGCGCCGGCCACCTGCAGCGGTTGCGGGAGGGCCTGGACCCGTCGGTGCCGGTGCTGTACCTGCCGTACCTGTTCTCCCGGTTCCACGGGTTGCGCACCACCGGCCAGGTGGCGGCCTCGCTCGGCGAGGAGCTCGGGTTCTGATGGGCGGAGGCACGGGCCGGAGGGCCGGCTCGGCGGCGGACCCACCGTCCCGGCGGCCACCCCGAGCCGGCTCGCTCGACGGGCTGCTGGCGGCCAAGGAGATCGTGATCGCTTGCGGGCCCGGGGGCGTGGGCAAGACCACCACGGCCGCTGCCGCTGCCGCCATGGCCGCTTGCCACCACGGCGGGCGGGTGCTGGTGCTCACCGTGGACCCGGCCCGCCGGTTGGCCGACGCCCTGGGGCTCTCGGGGCCGGGCGGCGCCGGCATCGGCGCGGTGGGCATCGGGAACAGCGAGGTGCGCATCGCCGACGAGGTGTTCCGGGCGGCCGGGACGTCGCCCCGGGGCGAGCTGTGGGCGGCGATGCTCGACACCAAGGAGAGCTGGGACGCGCTGGTGCGCCGGCATGCCCCGGACGAGGCCACCCGCCAGCAGATCCTGGCCAACCCCCTCTACCGCAACATCGCCGGGCGCTTCGTCCAGTCCCACGACTACATCGCCATGGAGCGCCTCTTCGAGATCCACGCCGAGGGCACCTACGACCTGATCGTGGTGGACACCCCGCCCACCCGGAACGCCCTGGACTTCCTGGACGCCCCGCAGCGCATGGCCGACTTCTTCTCCAGCCGACTGCTGCGCTGGCTGATCGTGCCCTACCGGTCGCGGCTGGTGAACGTGGCCTCGCGGCCCTTCTACCAGGTGGCCGACCGGATCCTGGGGACGCAGTTCCTGGCCGACATCGCCGAGTTCTTCGTGCTCTTCCAGTCGATGTACGACGGGTTCGTCCAGCGGGCTGAAGCGGTGACCCGCCTGCTCTCGGACCGGCGCACCACCTTCATGGTGGTCTCCACCCTGGAGACCACGCCAGCGCGCGAGGCGGAGTTCTTCGCCCGGGAACTGGAGCGGCGTCGGCTCCACCTGGGGGCGATGGTGCTGAACAAGGTGCTGCCCGACTCCTTCCGGGACCCGGCGGCCGGGCGGGTGGCCCACGCCCTGCGCCAGCGCTCGGCCGAGCTGGCCCAGGGGCTCCCGGCCGACCCCGAGCAGGCCCGCCGGGTGCTGGAGGAGGTGGCCGACAGCTTCCTGAACTTCGGCGTGGTGGCCCGGCGGGAGGCCGAGCAGCAGGCCGAGCTGGGGAGCAGCCCGGAGGTGCTGGCCACCGTGCCCTTCTTCGACGCCGACGTGTACGACATGGCCGGCTTGCTGCACCTGGGCGAGCAGATGTGGGACTGAGCTGTCCTCCCGCCTGGGGCCCCAACCCCAGGCTCCTCCAGTGGGCGGGGACCCCAACCCCGCCCCTGGCCGTGCTGTGCTGTCCTCCCGCCTGGGGCCCGGGCGGGCTGAGCAACCCAGCGGGCTTACCATGACACTGTGCTCGACTACCACCTGCACCTGTGGCCCCACAGCCGGCGGGAGACCCCGCTCGCCTTGGAGCAGGTGGCCGCCTACTGCGAGCGGGCGCAGGCAGCCGGGGTGGTGGAGGTGGCCCTCACCGAGCACCTCTTCCGGTTCGTCCAGGCCGACCGGCTGCTGGGCCGCTGGTGGGAGGCGGACGAGCCTTCGCCGACGTTGCGCGACTCGATGGCCGGCTACTGGGACTACCACGCCCGGGCCGACCTCGACGCCTACGTGGCAACGGTGCTGGAGGCCAAGCGAGCCGGCCTGCCGGTGGTGCTGGGGCTGGAGGTCGACTACTACCGCGGCCGCATGGACGAGGTGGCGGGCCTGCTGGCCGGCTACCCCTTCGACGTGCTCCTCGGCTCGGTCCACTGGGTGGGCGCCTGGCGCTTCGACGACTTGGGTGACGGCCCGTCGATGGCCGAGTGGTCGGCCCGCACCGTCGACGCCTGCTGGGAGGCGTACACGGTGGCCATCGAGGAGCTGGCGGCCACCGGCACCTGCGACGTGCTGGCCCACCCGGACCTGATCAAGGTAGCCGGGCGGCAGCCCGACCACCCCCGGGAGTGGTGGGACCGCATCGCCGAGGCGGCGGCGGCCAGTGGCACCGCGGCCGAGCTCTCCTCGGCCGGGTGGCGGACCCCGGTGGGGGAGCAGTACCCGGCGGCGCCGTTGCTGGTCCGGCTGGCTGCCCATGGGGTGCCGCTGACCACCGCCTCCGACGCCCACCGGCACGAGCACGTGGCCGACCGGGTGGCCGACTTGCGGGCGCTGCTCGGCTCGGTCGGCGTGGACCGGCTCCAGGCCTACCGCCGCCGCCAGGGCCACACCGTGCCTCTGGACCCGCCTGGGCACCCCAACCCAGGCTCCTCCCGAGGCGGGGACCCCGCCCCCGCCCGGGCCGTCTCGCCCATTGGCCCGCCCGGGGCCCCGGGCGGGGTGAATTAGCACCGTGCCCACCCCCGTCGAGCTGGCCTCCCTCCACACCGACCTGCAGCCGGACGAGCTCGAGCACCTCCAGCGGCTGCTCGGGTCGTGGTCGGTGCTGGCCGACCTGGCCTTCTCGGATCTGCTGCTGGTGGTGCCAGCCACCCGGGCCCACCCCGAGCGGCCCGACGACGAGCCGCTCCTGGTGGTCCTGGGCCAGATCCGCCCGAGCAACCGGCCCACCCTGGTCGACCAGGATCTGGTGGGCCAGGCGGTGCACGAGTCGGCCTGGGAGCTCAGCGCCACTGCCCTGCACCGGGGCGAGGTGGTCCGGGGCACGGTGCACCACCCGGTCGTGGGGGCGTCGGTGCCGGTGGAGAACGTGCCGGTGCGGTTCGGCGGCAAGGTGATCGCCGTGCTGCTCCGGGTGTCGCAGGTCCCGGCCCGCGGCCCGCTCAGCACCTACGAGAAGACGTACCTGGAGGTGTTCGAGCGGCTGGCCGAGATGGTGGCCGAGTCGGCGTTCCCCTTTCCCGACGAGGACGTGGGCACTGAGGAGGCGCCCCGGGTGGGCGACGGCTTCGTGGTGGTGGACGCCGAGGGCCGGGTCGAGTTCGCCTCGCCGAACGCGGTCAACGCCCTGCACCGCATGGGGGTGTACTCACCCCCGGAGGGCCGCCGCTTCACCGAGCTGGGGGTCGAGGAGTCGGCGGTGGAGTGGGCCCTGGCCACTGGCCGCCCGGTGGTGGAGGAGGTCGAGCGCCGGCCGGACGTGATCGTGCTGGCCCACTGCATCCCGCTCATGGCCCGGGGCTCGGTGACCGGCGCGGTGATCCTGTTGCGCGACGTCACCGACGTACGCCGCCTGGACCGGCTCCTCCTCTCGAAGGACGCGGCCATCCGGGAGGTCCATCACCGGGTGAAGAACAACCTCCAGACCATCTCCTCGCTGCTCAGCCTCCAGGCCCGGCGGGTGGCGGTGGGCGCCGCCCGGGAGGCGTTGCGGGAGGCCGAGCGGCGCGTCCGCTCCATCGCCCTGGTGCACGAGGTCCTCTCCCGGGACCCCGGTGACGAGGTGCCGTTCGGGGACATCGTCGCTTCGCTGGTGCAGATGGCCGAGGACTCGGTGGTGTCGTCGCGCAAGGTCGAGATCTCCGTGCGGGGTGACCTGGGCGATGTGATGGCCGACGTGGCCACGCCGCTGGCGGTGACCCTGGCCGAGGTGCTGCAGAATGCCGTGGAGCATGCCTTCGGGCCGGCGGATGCGGCGGGCGGCGGCGACGAGGGAACGGTGGGGCACGTGACGGTCACGCTCCAGGAGCAGGACGACGTGCTCGTGGTGCGCGTGCGGGACGACGGGGTGGGCCTGCTCGAGGGGTTCGACATCGAGCGCACGACCAGCCTGGGCCTGTCGATCGTCCGCGACCTGGTGGTCCACCAGATGGGCGGGACGATCGCCATGGAACGGGTGCCACCGGCGGCGGGCGGCGGGACCCAGGTCCGTATCGCCGTGCCGGCCCGGCGATGAGCGGGGCGTGCGCCCCGGGGGGTGCGGGCGGTGGGGAGCTAGCTGGCGCGGCGGCGGGCGGCCAGCCAGGCCTTGCGGAGCTTGCGGCGCTCCTCTTCGGAGGTGCCGCCCCACACGCCCGACTCCTGGTTCGTGGCCAGGGCGAAGTCGAGGCAGGGCTCCTGGGCCTCGCACGAGCGGCAGACCCGCTTCGCCGCCTCGATCTGCTCGACGGCCGGGCCGGTCGTGCCGACGGGGAAGAAGAGGTCTGGCTCGGTGTCCCGACAGGCGGCCATCCGTCGCCAGTCGTCCGCGTCCCAGTCCACCGTCCGGTTCCACATCAGCGCCATCGCTGCCTCCGCCAACAAGGTTGTGAACCTTTTCACATGTTCGGCCCGCATCTGGTGGCCGTCACGGAAAAGGGGCTTGACAACGCCATTTTACCGGTCTCGTCACCCATTGCAAGGGCTTTCTCGCCGGCGCCGGCGGCCCGGCGTCCCGGTGGGCCGGCGTGACGACGCTGGTCTACGCCCACCGGGGTGTCACCTTGGGTAGTACCAACGGGGGTGGAGCGGGGACGTCGCCGGACAGCCTGGCCGAGGGCGCGGCCCTGGCCGAGAACACGGTGGCGGCATTCGCCGAGGCCCGGCGGATTGGGGTGGACGGGGTGGAACTGGACGTGCGGCGCACCGCCGACGGCGCCCTGGTCGTCCACCACGACGCCGAGATCCCCGGCGCCGGCCCCCTGCGGGACCTGCGGGTGCGCGACCTGCCGGCCCACGTGCCGCTGCTGGACGAGGCGCTCGACGCCTGCCAGGGGCTGCTGGTCAACGTGGAGGTCAAGAGCGACGGCGACGAGGCGCTGCCTCGGGCCACGGCGGCTGCCCTGGCCGAACTGGGCTGGGTGGACCGGGTGGTGGTGTCGTCCTTCGACCCGGCGTGCATCGAGGCGGTGCGCGGCGCCGACCCCCGTATCCCCGTGGCCTGGCTGCTCCACTGGTCGGCCGATCCCCGGGTGGGCCTGGAGGAGGCGGTCGGGCGCGGTTACCAGGGGATCCATCCCTTCGTCTCCCGGGTCGACCGTCCGCTGGTGGAGCGGGCGCACCAGGCCGGCCTGGCCGTGCGGGTGTGGACGGTCAACTCGCCCGACGACCTCCGGACCATGGTGGGGCTGGCGGTGGACGCCGTGGTCACCGACCGGCCGGTCGAGGCGCTGGCCGCCGCCCGGGCCGGATGACCCACCTGGCCGAATGGCGGGAGGGGGGCCGGGTAGTCAACAATGCAGGGCCATGAACGTCGTCGTGTGTGTCAAGCAGATCCCGGATCCGGCGGCCCCCTCATCCCTGGATCCGACCACCCACACTCTCGTCCGCTCGGGGAAGCTGATCCTCGACGATTCGGACTCCTATGGGGTGGAGATGGCCCTCCAGCTCGCCGGCAACGTCGAGGGGAGCGAGGTCACCCTGGTCTCGATGGCCCCTGGGGGCGAGACCTCCGGGCTGCGTACGGCGCTGGCTATGGGGGCGGCCAAGGCCATCCTGGTGAGCGACGACGCGCTGGCCGGCACCGATGCCCTGGGGACGGCCAAGGTCCTGGCGGCGGCCATCGCGCGGGCCGAGCCGGACCTGGTGGTGGCGGCCACCGAGTCGACCGACGGCTACACCGGCACGCTGCCGGTGCAGGTGGCGGAGCTGCTGGGATTCCCCTCGGTGACCTTCGCCAAGAGCGTCTCGACCGACGGCACCTCGGTGAAGGTGGAGCGCCAGACCGAGGCCGGCTACGACGAGGTCGAGAGTCCCCTGCCGGTGGTGGTCACCGTCACCGCCGGCGTGGTGGAGCCCCGGTACCCGTCGTTCAAGGGGATCATGGCCGCCAAGTCGAAGCCGGTGGACACCCTCACCGTTGCCGACCTGGGCATCGACCCCTCCGAGGTGGGGGCGGCCGGCGCCCGGCAGGAGATCGTGGACGTGTCCGAGGCCGAGGCCCGGGCGTCCGGGGAGATCATGGTGGACGAGGGCGACGGCGCGCAGCGCATCGTGGCCTTCCTCGAGCAGGTCAAGGTGGTCTGAGATGGCGATCGGCAAGATCTGGGTGCTGGCCGAGGCGGGCGAGTCCGGCCCGACCCCCCTCACGCTCGAGCTGCTCACCGAAGCCCGTGCCGTCGCCGGCACGGTCGAGGCGGTGGCCTGGGGGACCGACACCGCCTCGCTGGCCGCCGCCCTGGGCGAGTACGGCGCCACCAGGGTCCACGACGTGGGCGACCTGGGCGGGGCCCTGCCCGGCGTGCCGGTCTCGGCGGCCGTCGCCGCGCTGGTGGCCGCCGGCGACGGCCCCGACGCCCTGCTGGTCCCCGCCACCTACGACGGCCGGGACGTGGCCGGCCGGCTCTCGGTCAAGCTCGACCGGCCGGTGCTGACCAACGTTACCGGGCTGGTGGCCGGCGATGGGGGGCTCCAGACCCAGCACCTGGTGTTCGGCGGGTCGCACATCGTGACCGCCCGCTTCACCGGCGACGGGCCGGGGATCTACGTGATCCGGGCCAAGTCCTTCGCGGCCGAGCCCTCCGGCGGCGCCCCGGCCGAGGTGGTCGCCGCCCCGGTGCCCGACACCGGCGCCGCCAACGCCGCCCGCATCGTGAGCCGCCACGCCGAGGAGCGCAGCGGGCCGAAGCTGGACGAGGCGCCGGTGGTGGTCTCCGGCGGCCGTGGCCTGGGCGGGGCCGAGCACTACGCCCTGATCGAGGAGCTGGCCGGACTGCTCCACGGGGCGGCCGGCGCCTCCCGGGCCATCGTGGACGCCGGGTGGGTGCCCTACTCCCACCAGGTGGGGCAGACCGGCAAGACGGTGAAGCCCACGGTCTACCTGGCCTGCGGCATCTCCGGTGCCACCCAGCACCTGGTGGGCATGAAGGGGTCGAAGAACATCGTGGCCGTCAACAAGGACCAGGATGCCCCCATCTTCTCCGTGGCCGACCTGGGCATCGTGGGCGACGTCCACAAGGTGCTGCCCGCCCTGATCGAGGCGCTGAAAGCCCGGAGCTGACCCCCGGCCCCGGCCGGCCGTCGTGCCGGCTCAGCGGGCCCGGACATCGTGGCGGGGCCCGGTGGTCGAGGTGGTGGTCGGCGGGCTGCTCCCGCTCCCGGGTAGCGGCGCGTCGAGGGCCTGGACGACGAGCGAGGCGTAGTACTGGGCGCCTTGCGGGTCCAGGTGCACCCCGTCCGGATAGAAGTACTGCGGGTCGTCGGCGCTGTCGGCGTACCAGTTCATCAGGGTCACGTTGGGGTGGGTACGGGCCACTGTGGCGATGGTGGCGTTGACCGCTGTCTGCCATGTGCGCGGCTCGCGGGTGTTGATCAGCACGATCTTCTTCATCGGCCCCAGTGCGTCCAGGAGCTGGTCGAGCTGTGTGGCGGTGTAGGGACCGTTCGTGCCCAGCTCCAGGACGAGCCGTGTGCCGACGTCGCCTGTGGCCTTCAGGGTGGGCACTGTGGTCTGGACCTGGGTGAGCTGCTGGCCCACCTTGGCGTCGATGACGATGCCCGGCAGCATCTGCTCCAGGTAGGGCGCGGCGTCGACCATGACCGAGTCCCCGATGGCGGTCACCCCCTGCCCGGCCGGCGGGGGGGCGGCGGTGGTGCTGGCCGAGCGCAGCGTGGAGGTGGGCGTGGTGACCGTGGTGGTGGTCTGGTGGTGCGCCGGGGGCAGCACTGTGGGCACGTGGGCGGCGGCGTCGAGGGCGGGCGTCCCCACCAGCCCGGTCAGCCCGACCAGGCACACCACCGCACCGGCCGCCCCGCCGCCGGCCACCGCCCACTCGGTCGGGCGCAGGGCGGGGGGCCACGTCCAGCGGTGGGACCGCATCCTCGCCCACTGCCGGGACAGGGCCCCGTGGCGCACCGGCTGCTCCACGTAGCGCCAGGACAGGGCGGCCAGGCCGATGCTGGCCGCTACCTGGAGCGTGGCCCGGAGCAGGCTCGGCGCTGCCCCGAGCGGGGTGGTGAGCACGATCACCGGGTAGTGCCAGAGGTAGATGCCGTAGGAGCGCTCGCCGATCCAGCGCAGGGGCTCCCGCCCCAGCCAGGTGCCGAGCCGGGCCCCGGGATGGACCACCACCGCCGTCACCAGGGCGGTGAGCACCGAGAGCAGCACCAGCCCGCCCCGGTAGAGGAAGGGGTCGTACTCGCCGGTGCGCCAGAACATGACGAAGATGCCGGCCAGCGCCGCCACCCCCAGCCCGTCCAGCAGGTGCCGGGCCCCGGTGCCCACCGGGGCGAAGGTCCGGCCACGGGGGAGGGCCAGGGCCAGCGCCGCCCCGATCAGCAGGCCGAAGGCCCGGGTGTCGGTGCCGTCGTAGATGCGGGTGGGGTCGGTCCCGGGCGCGTACAGCAGGGCCATCTCGACGGCCGACGCCGCGGCGGCCCCCAGGACCAGGGCGATCATCACCCGGCGGTCCCGCACCCACGTCAGGCCGGCCAGGACCACGAACGGCCACACCAGGTAGAACTGCTCCTCGATGGCCAGCGACCAGAGGTGGCCCAGCGGCGTGGGTGGGCCGAACTGGGCGAAGTAGGAGACGTGCTGGAACACGTACCACCAATTGCTGTAGTAGAAGATGCCCGGCAGCAGGTCGCTGCGGACGGCCGGGATCTGCGACCGGTCGAAGAGGGTCACCCAGACGGTGACCACGAAGAGCATCACGAAGAGCGCCGGGAGCAGCCGCCGGGCCCGGCGCCGCCAGAACCGGGGCAGGGCGATGCGCCCCCGCCGCCCGTGCTCGGCCACGAGCAGGTCGGTGATGAGGTACCCCGAGAGCACGAAGAACACGCCCACCCCGAGCAGGCCGCCCCGGGCCCAGGAGAATGTCAGGTGGAAGGCGATGACGGCCAGGACGGCGATGGCCCGCATCCCGTCCAGGCCGGGCAGGTAGGTGGCGGTCCCCTCTACCGGTTCAGGCATGGGACCGCCCCGGGCGGGTGGTGCGCCGGTCGTGACAGGTGGGCGAGAGGATCACTTCCGAGGGTCGGATCCGGAGCGGGCGGCGAGACGAAACCATTCTGGCATGTCCGCCGCGGTAAGTCGTGCCCGGGCCCGCCGGGGGTCAGAGCAGGGGCCAGGGATAGGGCGGCCAGTCGCCGTCGCTGTCGGGCACGGGCAGGGTGCCGGCCGACACCAGGTCCGCCGCTCGTCGGCCCAGCGCCTCCCGCTCCCCGGGCCCGAGCAGCCGGTCGAGGGCGGCGGGCAGCCCCTCCCCGGCCAGCCGGGCCACGTCGGCCAGCAGCGTCGGGGGCACCGGCTCGCCGGCGAAGTCCCAGATCACCGTGCGGAGCTTCGGCTCGACGTGGAACGACAGGCCGTTGTCGATGGCCCAGAGCCGGTCCTCGGCCAGCAGCACGTGGCCGCTCTTCCGGTCGGCGTTGTTGGCCACCGCGTCGAAGGCGGCGATGGCCATCAGCGTGGGATGCCACCGTTCGTCCTGGCGGAGCGTGAAGTAGTGCGAGGTGCCATCCTCGGGCACGAAGCGCTGCACCGACCCGGGCCCGAAGGGGCCGTCGTCCCGGGCCACGGTGACGGGCACCAGGCCCCACCCGAGGGCCTCCGATAGGGCGAAGGCGGCCACCTCCCGGCGGTGCAGGCCCTCGGGGAAGTCCCAGAGGGACCGCTCGCCCCGAGCCGGCTTGTAGACGGCGAGCTGCTCCACCCCTGTGAGAGCGCAGGTCACGAGCAGCGTGACGTTGGAGCTGCCGTCGATCCGGCCGTGCACCGTCATCTCCCCCCGGCGCAGCACACGGGCCACCGCGGGTTCCCAGTGCCCGGCCGGCGGCGTCACGTGACCGGCGGGCGGTGGCCGTTGGTCCGGGGGCAGTCGTGCCCGGAGGGATCGAGGGGAAGCCCGCAGAGGGGGCACGACGGCCGGCCGGCCTCCACCAGCCGCGTGGCCCGGATGGCGAAGGCCGCGGCCTGCTCCCGGGTGATCACGATGCGGGCCACCGTGGCCCCGTCCTCTTCGTCGGCCTCGTCGCCGGGCCCGACGTCCAGCTCGGCGGCCAGGCCCAGCTCGTCGAGATCCTCCATCTCCTCGTCGACCTCGTCGACCTCGTCGACCTCGTCGACGGCCGATACCTCCTCGATCACCACCACCAGGCGGTCGGCCGGCTCGTCGTAGGAGACGCCGATGGTGCCGACCACCCAGGCCGGCTCCACCGCCACGTCGAAGTCGAGGTCGTCGGGGAGGTGCCCGGGCCGGCCCAACTCGCGCACGATGCGGGCCAGGTAGCTGGCCAGCACCGCCACCTGCTGCTTCTCCACCTTCACGGTCAGGGTCTCGCCGCCCTGGGCAGCGTGCAGGAGGAACACCCGGTGGCCCACCGGGCCCACCGTCCCCACCGAGAACCGGTCCGGCGCCTCCATGTCGTGCGCCGCGCTCACGAGAGCACCAGCTCGCCCAGGTCGGCGGTGGCGTTGACCGAGAGGACGTGGGGCCCGGCGGCGTCGTAGCACAGCGCCGTGATCGAGCAGGGCGAGACCACCAGCCGCTGGAAGAGGTCGAGCGGTACCCCGCCGGCGGCGGCGGCCACCGCCTTGATGGGGTCGGCGTGGGACACCGCCACCACCGTCTGCCCGCGGTGGGCGGCCACCAGGTGCAGGACCGCCTCGTTGGCCCGGAGCGAGAGCTCGGCGAAGGACTCGCCGCCCGGGAAGCGGAAGCCGGTCGGCCACCGCTGGACGGTGGCCCATGTGTGGGTCCGGGCCAGGCGGGGGAGCCGGCCCCCGGTCCAGTCGCCCACGTCGCACTCGACCAGCCCCCGTTCGGTCCGCACCCGTAACCCCAGCGCCCGGGCGATGGGGGCGGCCGTCTCCCGGGTCCGCTCGAGCGGCGAGGCGTACACGGCCACCGGCGGCCGGGCCAGGGCGGCGATCCGCTCGGCCGCCCGCTCGGCCTGGGCGAGTCCCTCCTCGCTCAGGTGCAGCCCCGGGGCCCGGCCCGGGAGCAGCGCGCCGGTGGTGGGGGTCTTACCGTGGCGCACCAACAGCACGACCGTCGGCCCGGGACCGGAGGGGGCGGGACGGCGCGACGGGTGGCGGGCAGGCACGGACGCCCATCGTAGGCTGTGGCGCATGGTCCCCCCCGGGCGGCGCGGCGAGCTGCGTGCCCTGGCCGAGCGCATCGAAGCGTGCCGGGCCTGCCCCCGGTTGGTGGCTTGGCGGGAGGAGGTGGCCGCCAACCCCCGTGCCTCCTATGCCGGGCAGTGCTACTGGGCCCGGCCCGTGGCCGGCTTCGGCGACCCGGCCGCCCGCCTGGCGGTGGTGGGCCTGGCGCCGGCAGCCCACGGTGCCAACCGCACCGGCCGCATGTTCACCGGCGACCGTTCCGGGGACTGGTTGTACGCCGCCCTGTGGCGGGCCGGCTACGCCAACCAACCGGGCAGCGTGTCCGCCGGCGACGGGCTGGCCCTGGAGGGCGCCTGGGTGACGGCGGCCGTGCGCTGCGCGCCGCCTGCCAACAAGCCCACCCCGGCCGAGCGGGCTGCCTGCCTGCCCTACCTCGGCCAGGAGCTGGCGCTGCTGGCCGACGTGCGGGTGTTGGTGGCGCTGGGGCAGCTCGCCTGCTCGGCGGTGGCCACCCTGTACGACCTGCGCCCCCGGCCCCACTTCGGTCATCTCCGGGAGCAGGCGCTGCCGGACGGGCGGGTGCTGCTCTGCTCCTACCACCCGAGCCAGCAGAACACGTTCACCGGCACGCTCACCGAGCCGATGTTCGACGCCGTGTTCGAGCGCGCCCGGGCCCTCGGCGCATAGGGGAGCCGCCCGTTCCCGCCGGCAGGTGGGCAGGGGGGCGAAGGGCGAGGGGGCGAGGGGGCGAGGGGGGCGAGAAACAGTGTGCATAGACCATCTCGAAAGAGCAACGGCCGGAAACGACCCTTGCCTTCCTTCGCTCTGGCTGCTACGTTCTGGGCACCCTGCAGGACAGGCGGCACGGGCAGCGGTCGTGCCGGAGGACTCCACGCATTGCGTTCTGGCGGGCCGTGCGTGGACGAGGCGAGCAGCGGTGGCCCTGGTGGTGGGTCCTCCCTCCCACCGGGGTCACCGCCGTTCGCCGCTACCAGTGCCGGTCTGGGTGCGGGTGCCGGCGGCCGGGCCGTAGAGGTCCCCGAGCTCGGCGGCGATGCGGGCCAGGTGCCGGCGGACCTCGCCGTGCTCCACCACTTCCACCAGGGTGCCGAACCCGGCGACCTCCCCGGCCAGCGCCCGGGGGCTGTGGCCGCGCAGCTCCACCTCCACCCGCCCCCGGGCGTCGGTGCCGCCGACGAGCACCCGGCGGCCCATGACCCACCGGACCAGGTCGACGGCGTCGCCGGCCACCAGGGCCCGCACCCGGACCGGCGTGCGGGCGGCGTCCACCCCGGCCACCACCGCCTGCCAGGCGTCGGCCAGGTCGAACCCCTCCGGGCGTACCGCCGGGTCCCCGGTGGGCCGGACGGCGCGGATCCGGTCCACCCGGAAGGTCCGGCGTCCCCGGTCGGTCTCGGCCAGGAGGTACCAGGCCGACCCCTTCATGGCCAGGCCCAGCGGGTGGACCACCCGGGTGGAGGCGGTGCCGTCGGCCGCCCGGTAGCCGAGCGCCACCTGTTGGCCGTCGACCACCGCCCGCTGCACGGCGTCGAGGTAGGGCGGGTCCGGGCGCCTGGGGTGGTCGCGGTCCCAGCCGGCCGGATCCACCACGAGGGCGCCGGCCGCCGCCTCGGCCGTGTCCCGGAACGACTCGGGGAGCGCCCGCACCAGCTTGCGCAAGGCCGCCCGCAGCTCCGGCGTGGCCGCCGAGGACGGCCCGAGGAGGAGGAAGAGGGAGCGCACCTCGGCCGCGTTGAGCCCGCTGAGGTCGGTCCGCCCCCCGCCGGCCAGGGCCCACCCGCCGTGCCGGCCACGCCGCGAGTACACGGGGAGCCCGGCCATGGCGAGGGCGTCGAGGTCGCGGCGGGCCGTCCGCTCGGAGACCTCCAGCTCGGCCGCGACCTCGGTCGCGGTCACCTGTCCCCGGCGCTGGAGCAGCAGCAGCAGGGCCACCAGCCGGTCGGCGCGCACCTCCCGATCTTCGCGTGAAAAGCGGACACTTCTTGACCGGTTTCGTCCGGCACACTGCCGGTGGACGGACGAGACAAGAGGAGGACAGAGATGCCCGGACTGGTGGCACCGGTGGCCGACGAGCGCGAGGGGCTCCTCGCCTACCTGGCCCAACAGCGGTACGCCGTGCGGCTGACGACGCACGGGATCACCGACGAGCAGGCGCGGACGGCCGCCTCGCCCAGCGCTCTGACCCTCGGCGGGATCGTGAAGCACCTGGCGGCGGTGGAGCGGTTCTGGGCCGGGGTGGCCCGCCGGCAGGTGCCGCAGCCCGGCGAGGGGACAGACTACGAGCGCGGCTTCCGCATGGACCCGGACGAGACCCTGGCCGGGCTGCTGGCCGACTACGGGCGGGCCGCCGGCGAGACCGACGAGCTGGTGCGGTCGGCTGGGGACATGGGCCAGCCGGTGCCGGTGCCGCCGGGGGTCCCCTGGTTCCCCGACGACGTGGACCACTGGTCGCTGCGGTGGCTGGTCCTCCACCTGATGGAGGAGACGGCGCGCCACGCCGGCCATGCCGACGTCGTGCGGGAGGCGCTGGACGGCGCCACCGCCTTCCCGCTCATGGCGGCGGTCGAGGACT
>JASHWO010000002.1 GCA_030044045.1 Acidimicrobiales bacterium | reverse complement strand
AGGCCGCCTCCACCACGGTCTGCCAGCCGGTGCACCGGCACAGATGAGCCAGCAGCGCGGTGCGCACCGCCGACTCGTCCACCGCCCGCCGGTCACCACGACTGCCGTCCGGCCCGCCAGCGCGGTCCCCGCCTGACCCGCCGGCCCGGCCGCCGCCTGCCGCTCCCGACGCACCGGACGTTTCCGCGGAAACGTCCCCGGACCAGCCACCCTGCCGGACCTCCAGCGCGGCCAGCCGCAGCACGATGCCCGGGGTGCAGAAGCCGCACTGGCTGGCCCCGGCGGCCACGAACGCCGCCGCCCACCGCTCCCGCACCGCCGGCAGGAGGCCCTCGGTGGTGGTGACCTCGCGCCCGGCCACCCGCCGCGCCGGGGTGACGCAGGACACCCGCGGCGACCCGTCGACCCACACCGTGCAGCAACCGCACTGGCCCTGGGGGCTGCAGCCGTCCTTCGGGGCCCGGCAGCCCAACTGCTCGCGCAGCACGTCGAGTAGGGAGGTACCGTCGTCGTCGGGCACCGCGACGTCCCGGCCGTCCAGCCGGAAGGTGATAGTGGTCAGCTTGCTCTCTAGCTGAAGGAGGAGCCGCAGCCGCAGGTGCGGGTGGCGTTCGGGTTCGTGATGTGGAAGCCGGCGCCCTGCAGCCCGTCGCTGTACTCCAGGGTGGCGCCGGTGAGCAGCTCGGCGCTGGCCGGGTCCACCACCACCCGCACGCCCCCGAACTCCCGCACCACGTCGTCGTCGGCCAGCTCGGAGTCGAAGAACATCTCGTAGCTGTACCCCGAGCAGCCGCCCGGCTTGACGGCGACGCGCAGGGCCAGCCCCGTGTCGCTCTCCTGGGCCAGCAGCTCCGCCACCTTGGCCGCCGCGACGTCGGTGAGGGTGACCGGGTCGGGCTTCTTGCCGATGCTGACCGAAGTGGCCATCGTGGTCACGGCTGCCTCCTTGCCGGGGGACCGGCCGTCCGTCCGGCCCCGTGCTCGCTGCTCCAGACACCTTCGGATGCCCAGGCCATGGGGCCCGGGATCCGTGATCGCCCCATGTTACCGGCCGGCACCACCGGCCGGCACACGCTGGCGGCGCCGACGCTCCCAGCCCGCCTGGGGGCCCACTGTGGGCGTCCTCGACAGCAGGCTCCTCCGCTGCGTGGGGCCCCATCCCACGCCGGCCGCCACCACCGGCCGGTAGCCGAGGGCCGGCGGGTAGGATCGCCCCGTGGTCGCCGGATCGCCCCACGCCGGCACCGGCGGCGAGGCGGCACCCGGCGGGCCCGGGACCGGCCGGCCGCCGGGAGCTGGTCCCCACCTTCCGACCGCCGACGGCGTGCGGGAGGCGCTGCGCGCCGTCGTCGACCCCGAACTGGGCGACGACATCGTGGACCTGGGCATGGTCCGGCAGGTCGAGGTGGACACCGACGGCCGGGTGTCGGTGGCGGTGGCGCTCACCGTGGCCGGCTGCCCCCTGCGCAGCCAGATCGAGGGCGACGTGCGCCGGCGGCTGGCCAGCCTGGCCGGCGTCACCTCGGTCGACGTCACCATGGCCGAGATGGACGCGGCGGAGAAGGCCGCGGTGATGGCCCGGGCCCGCTGGAAGGCTCGCCAGGACGCCCCCGAGACGGCGGTCGCTCCCGGCACCCGGGTGCTGGCCGTAGCCTCCGGCAAGGGCGGGGTCGGCAAGTCGTCGGTCACCGTGAACCTGGCCGTAGCCCTGGCCCGGCGAGGCGGCACCGTGGGCGTGCTCGACGCTGACATCTGGGGGTTCTCCGTCCCCCGCCTGCTCGGCATGGACGGCGGGGTGGAGGCGCGCCAGGGGAAGATGGTGCCACTCGAACGGCCGGTCGGGGACGGCCTGCTCCGGGTGCTCTCGATGGGCTTCCTGGCCGACGAGGACCGGGCCATCATGTGGCGCGGCCTGGTCCTGAACCGGGCCGTCCAGCAGTTCCTCCAGGATGCCCACTGGGGCGACCTCGACTACCTCCTGATCGACCTCCCCCCGGGCACCGGCGACGTGCAGATGGGCCTGGCCCGGATGCTGCCCCGCACCGAGCTCCTGGTGGTCACCACGCCCCCGCTGGCCGCCCAGCTGGTGGCCGCCCGGGCCGCCGACATGGCCCGGCGCGGCTACCTGCGGGTGGCCGGGGTGATCGAGAACATGAGCGACTTCACCTGCGAGCACGGCACGAGCTACGCCCTCTTCGGCTCGGGCGGCGGGACCCGTCTGGCGGCGGAGCTGGGGGTGCCGTTGGTGGGCAGCATTCCCCTCCATCCCGACCTGGCCGCCGGCGGTGACACCGGCGAGCCGGTGGCCCTCGGCGACGGCGAGCTGAGCCGGGTCTTCGCCGAGCTGGCCCGCACCGTGGCCGAGGAGGTGGCCCCGGTGGTCGAGACCTCGGGCTGCACCGCCCGGCTGCTGGACCGGGTGGCCCGGTCGGTGGCGGCCGAGGGGTAGGGCCGGCCGCTCCCATCCGATCAGGCGTTGGCGACGGCCTCGAACACCTGCGGGCAACGGAAGACCCGGCCGTAGTCGCCGGCGGTGACCTGGCGCAATATACCCAGCTCGACCAGCCTCCCGACCGCCGTATTGGCCGCCTGGTACGAGACTCCGAGCAGGTCGCTTGCTCGCCGCACATCGAGAACCGGATATCCGATCAGATATCCGGCGAGATTGACAACCGAGCCACGGCACCCCAGGCCATCGAGGCGATCGACAAATCCATCCCTGATCGACAGGAGGTCGGAGATGGACTTCGAGGTGGCGTTCGACCGAGCCTTGACCGCTTCAGCAAAGAACCTGACCCACGGATCGAAGTCCCCGGTCTCGGAGACACGAAGCAGATGGTCCATGTACAGGTCTCGACGCGGCTCCAGCCAGGTGGAGAGGTTCATGATGGGGTAGCCAAGAGCCCCTGCCTCCATGATCTGCAGGGTGATCACGAGGCGGCCGAGGCGGCCGTTCCCGTCGCTGAAGGGGTGCAGCGTCTCGAACTGGTAGTGGCCGAGGGCCGCCCTCACCAACAGTGGCATGTCGGACTCGGCGTTGATCCACTTTTCCCAGTCGTCCATCCCGCGCTGCAGGAGGTCACCGGGGGGTGGTGGCACGAAGCGGGAGTCCTCGATCGGTAGGCCCTCGTTCCCGATACAGACCTGATGCTCCCGCAGCCTCCCCGCGTCGTAGGAATCCCCTCTCGTACCTTGAACGAGCATCTCCTGCAGCTCGGACAGCACCGAGACACAGATGGGTTTCTCGGTAACGAGCGTGACGGCCCGGTTTGCCGCGTCGATGTAGTTGCGCACCTCTCTCACTTCGCTCCCAACCGCCGTCTTCGCGTACTCGGCCTCGAGGACCTCGGAAAGGGGTGCGTACGTTCCTTCCAGGGCCGAGGTGGCAACCGCCTCCTTGGTCAGGACGGGTCGCACCAGCAGTCGCGGGTTCGGCAGGAGCCCGATCTTGGCGTCGAGCCCTCCGAGCGCCCGGTCAGCCTCACTGAGCAGGGCATACGTCGGCTGGCTCAGGGTGACGCTGTCCGGCAGGGGCCCCGGGACGAAGGCGAAGTGGTCGTAGTCCCGAGAGAGGCGTGCGTCATGGCCCTCGATCCGGACGAGCGACCCGACGGGAGAGCTACGAAAGCGGTCGACCTGCACTTTTCAAGTATATCACCTACTAGTTGTAAAGTGGCGGCCAGATGTCCGGCTCCCTTGTCCTGGTCACCCATGAATTCACGCCGAAGGGCACCCGGTTGAATTTCAGGGACGTAATTTCAAGTCATCACTAGGGGAAATGGATCCGGCCCCGCGTTGCCACCCAGCCGGGGTCGCCGGGGAGGAGGATGCGGACGCCATTGCCGTCGGGCACCGTCCGGGGCGCGGTGGCGGTCCCGTCATCCGCCACGGTGGCGGCCGACGCCGCGGCCAGCAGCTCGCCGCTGGTGCGGAACCGGCCGATGGCCTGGAGGTTCCGGATGGTCGGGAAGATCAGGTCGATCAGGCCGTCGCGGTGAGCGGCCAGGGCATCGGCCGGCCGGAACCAGCGGGCGGCCACCGTCTCGCCGGCGTCGTGGGCGGCCGCCTGGCCGGGCGGGGCGTCGGCCAGGAAGAACCGGGTGTCGTACCGCCGGGTGGCGCCGGCCGGGGTCACCCAGTGGGCGAAGTAGTGGACGCGGTCGAGGGCCAGGAGCACCCGCTCCTCACGGCAGACGTCGACGAAGCACCGCTGCCCGGCGTTCACCGCCCGGCGGTGGCGGTCGAACCGCTCGGCGTCGCCCGGGCGGGCCAACGACAGCAGCGCCGGGACGCCGGGGGCGTAGGCCAGGAGCACCCCCGCCTCCTCGAAACACTCTCGCAGGGCGGCCACCCAGTAGGCCAGGCCACCCGAGGCCACGCCCAGGATGCGGCTGGCCTCGGCGTCGCTGCGTCCGGTGCAGCAGTCCCCGGCCTCGGCGTCGCCGTCCGCCACGTCGACCGCCCCTCCGGGGAACACGTGGGCGCCCCCGACGAAGTCGGCGTCGAGCGCCCGCCGGACCAGCAGCACCTCCAGGGGCGCCACCGGGTCCGCCCCGTCGCGGACCAGCAGCAGGGTGGCGGCGGGCCGGACCCGGCCGCTGGCGGGCATCGGGTCGGGAACGGCCACGAGCGGGAGGCTACCGGCGGGTCGATCCTGGTCCGAGCGGCGGCCACGCCGTCCCGCGGCAACGGAGATCCCCCGCCGGCGCCACGCCGGGGGGCGCAGAGCCTGGCGCCGGACCGTGGTCTACGCTGGCGACCGCAGATTCCCACCGGGCGACCGTCGACGGTGCCGGTGCGGGGGGACACCGCAGTACCAGACGGCATCGACCACGACGAGGACTCGACGACGATGGCAGACGACAACGACCAGAAGGCGGTCCGCACCGAGGCCGACAAGGACCGGAGCCGCCAGCAGAGCCGGACCGTCTCCGGCAGGGAGGCGGCTCGCGGCAACCAGGGCTCGAAGACCTCTCCGAAGGGGGCACCGAAGAGGGGCGGCACCGGCCCGGGACGGCCGGCCCAGGGCAAGGGCGGGTCCGGCAACGGCAAGGGTGGGGGCCGGTCCGGCCGTCGCCCGCCCCGCTCGGGCGCCAGCAACGTCACGCTGCCCCGGCGGTCCCCCACGGCGTTGCTCACCTGGGGCGTGGTGGCCTTGGTGGTGGTGGTGGTGGTGGTGCTGGTGGTGGTGAAGGTGACGGGGACGTCGACCCCGTCGAAGGCGCCGCGTCCCGGGCCGGTGCCGGCATCGGTGGTCAACGACGTGACCAAGGTGCCGACGTCCGTCTACAACGCCATCGGGGTGAAGTCCACAGTCACAGTCACCGCGCCGAAGGCCCTCAGCGGGCAGAAGGCGCTGGTGGTCGACGGCAAGCCCGGCGTGTTCTACATGGGGGCGGAGTACTGCCCGTACTGCGCCGCCGAACGCTGGGCCATGGTCACCTCGTTCTCCCGGTTCGGCTCGGTCACCGGGCTGAAGACGATGGAGTCGAGCTCGAGCGACGTCTACCCGAGCACGCAGACGTTCACCTTCGCCGACGCCCACTTCAAGAGCGCCTACGCGTCGATCACAACCCGGGAGATCCTCAGTAACCAGGAGAACAGCGCGGGCACCGGGTACGAGTCGCTGCAGAAGCTGACCAAGGCGCAGACGGCCCTGGTCGACAAGTTCGACACCGGGAAGTACACCGGCTCCTCGACAACAAACAGCCACTCGTTCCCCTTCGTCGACATCGGGAACAAGTTCCTGGTCTCCGGGGCGAGCTACGTGCCGAGCGTGCTCCAGGGCCTCAGCCGGACACAGATCGCCGCCGGGCTGACGACAACGAAGTCGGCGGTGACCCGAGCGATCATCTCGACCTCCAACTACCTCTCGGCGTCGATCTGCTCCATCGACGGCCAGCAGCCGGCGTCCGTCTGCACCAGCTCCGGCGTCGCCGCCGCGGCCAAGGCCATGGGGCTGCACGCGTGAGCCCCCGGGAGACGGGCGACGAGGGCGGTCTCACCGGATCGTCACCGGCCACCTGGGTGGTGGTCGCGTCGTTCCTGCTCTCCCTGGCCGGGCTGGGCATCGCCACCTACCTGACCGTCGCCCACTTCGCCAAGATCCCCCTGGCCTGCAGCGACACGGGCCTCGTGAACTGCGAGAAGGTGACCACCAGCGCCCAGTCCTACTTCCTCGGCATCCCGGTCGCCGTGCTCGGTCTCTGCTTCTACGTGGTGATGGTGGCCGTCAACTCGCCGATGGCCTGGCGGGCCGCCGACCGCCGGGTGCACATGCTCCGGCTCGCCCTCCTGGTGGTGGGCATCTGCTTCGCCCTCTACCTGGTGGCCTGCGAGCTGCTCGTCATCGGCAACATCTGCTTGTGGTGCACCTCCGTGCACGTCGTCACCTTCGTCCTCTTCGTCCTGGTGGTCACCACGGTGCCGCCAATACTGGGCTGGGGCAGCGGGAGGCCCCACGTCGAGGTGGCGGCCGGGCAGGGCACGCCGTCACCCTGACGAGGGGCCAACACGGTCGAGATGGTCGGGCACGATCCCGCGGAGCCTGCGGCGTCGGCGTCGGCGTCGGCGGGCGACCCCACCGGGACGGACGGAGCAGGGCCAGCGCCTGCCCTCCGGGATGGCGGCACCGGGGCACCGGCCCGCCGGAACGCCCCCATGGTGCTCTTCACCTGGGGCGCGGTGGCCCTGGTCCTGGTAGCGGTGATCGGGTTGGTGATCGTGAAGATCGTCAGCGCCACACGCAGCACGGCGCCCAGCGGTCCACAACCCCAGCCGCTGCCGGCCGCCGTCGCCCAGCAGATCACCCACGTCCCCCTCTCGGTGTTCGACGCCGTCCGGGTCGACTCGCCCACCGCGGCCGTGACACGCCCGGTCGCCGTCGGCAGCCAGGTCACGCTCGAGTACCGGGGCAAGCCAGGCATCTTCTTCCTCGGTGACGAGTTCTGCCCGTACTGCGCCGCCGAGCGCTGGGCGCTGGCCGTGGCGCTCTCACGGTTCGGGACCCTCACCGGCCTCCGGACGATGCAGTCGAGCTCGACCGACGTGTTCCCCTCCACGCAGACGCTCACCTTCTCGGCGGCCACGTTCACCAGCCGGTACGTCGCCTTCACGGCCAGGGAGCTGTACAGCGCCGACCAGGACAGCACGGGCACCGGGTACGCCGAGCTCCAGCACCTCACCGCCGGCCAGTCGACACTGGTGAAGCGCTACGACGCCACTGCCGCCCGTGGCGACGGCACGGGGACCGGCCCCTTGCTGCCGTTCGTCGACATCGGCAACGAGTTCGTGGTCTCCGGCGCCAGCTTCTCCCCGTCGGTCCTCCAGGGGTCGAGCCGGTCCGAGATCGCCGCCGACCTCGACAACCCCGGCGACCAGGTCACCCAGGCCATCATCGCCAGCGCCAACGAGCTCTCGGCCGCCATCTGCGCCGTCGACGGCCAGCAGCCGGCACGGGTCTGCACCAGCAGCGGCGTCACCACGGCGGCGGCCGCGCTGGGCCGGGGCAGGGGCGCCGGGGGGTAGGGGGCAGCAGGATCAGCGGCTGGCCCCCGACCTGCGTTCAGCCGGCCCGCCGCTCCAGCAGCTGCTTGCGCTCCACCTCGTTCAGGCCGCCCCAGATCCCGTGGGGCTCGCGGATGCGGATGGCGTAGCCCAGGCAGTCGTCCCGCACGTGGCACTCCGAGCAGATGCCCTTGGCCCGGGTCTCGCGGGCCAGCTTCTCGTCCTTCCGCTCGACATGCGACGGTGGGAAGAACACGGACGCCTGTGGCCCCCGGCACGCTGCCCTCGACTGCCATGATTCCGTGGTCTGGCGCATGTCCACCCCGCAGGTCGCACCTCGTCGGGGAAAGGCTACTGGCGGGAGTCCACCCCGAACAAGGGGTCTGACCTGGTATTTCTCTCCCCGCCCGCCCGGCGGGCGGGGGGCCGGGAGTACGCTGCCGTTCGCATGGACGTCGCCGCCTTCTGTGCCGAGAGCCGGGTGCTGGTGGTCGCCGGGAAGGGCGGCGTGGGCAAGACCACCGTGGCCGCGGCGCTGGCCCGGATGGCCGCCGGGGCCGGGTGCTCGGTCCTGGTGGTGGAGCTGGAGGGCCGGTCGGGCATCGCCACCGCCTTCGGCGGCTCGGGGCCCCTCGGCTACGACGAGACGGAGCTCCTGGCGGCAGGCGACGCGCCTGGCCTGGACGGGAACGTGCGGGGGCGCCGCCTCACGCCCGACGACGCGCTCCTCGAGTACCTGGCCGACCACGGGCTCCAGAAGGTGTCCCGGCGCCTGGTCTCCTCGGGCGCGGTGGACGTGGTGGCCACGGCCATCCCCGGCATCCGAGACGTGCTGGTGCTGGGGAAGGTGAAGCAGCTCGAGCGGGACCGGGTGGCCGACCTGATCGTGGTGGACGCCCCGGCCACCGGGCACGCCGTCACCTTCCTCACCTCCGCCAGCGGGCTGCTCGACGCGGCACGGGCCGGGCCGGTCCGAGCCCAGGCGGCCGACGTGGTCGAGCTGCTGTCCGATCCCGCCCGCTGCCGGGTGCTGCTGGTGACCCTGCCGGAGGAGATGCCGGTACGCGAGACCGTCGACGCCGCCTACCTGCTGGAGGACCGGGCCGGGGTCCAGCTCGGCCCGGTGGTGGTCAACGGTTGGGACGAGGTGCCGCCCGGGCTCGAGGTGACAGCGGCCGAGGCGGCCACGGCCGCCGGCGTGACCCTCACGCCGGACCAGGCGGCGGCGCTCGAGGCGGCCCGGGCCTTCCGCCTGCACCGCCACGAGCTGGCCGCCGAGCAGATCGAGCACCTCGGCCGGGAGCTCCCCCTCCCCCAGCTCCGCCTGCCCCACCTGCTGGCCCCGGGGATCGGCCGGCACGAGCTGGACCGGCTGGCGGTGGCCCTGGCGGGCGGCGTGCGCTCCCTGGCACCGGCCGCGGGAGCGGCGTGACCGGCCCGGCAGCCGCCCAGCCGGCAGCCGATGGCCCGGCGGGCGGCGGCCCCGACAGGCGGGCGGCGGGCAGCCAGGAACGCCCGACCCCAGCACCGACGGCCGACCTGCGGGCGCTCGTCGGCGACCGGTCCGTGGTGGTCTGCTGCGGGCCCGGCGGCGTGGGCAAGACGACGATTGCCGCCACCTTCGCCCTCCAGGCGGCCCGGGCCGGCCGCCGGGCGTGCGTGGTGACCGTCGACCCGGCGAGGCGCCTGGCCGACTCGCTCGGGGTGGCGTCGCTGCCGAACTCCCCGACCCTGGTGGAAGGCGACTGGCCGGGCGAGCTGCACGCCCTCATGCTCGACACCAAAGGGACCTTCGACGACCTGGTCCGCCGCTACGCGCGTACGCCGGAGCAGGCTCGGTCGATCGAGTCCAACCGCCTCTACCAGAACCTGGCCGGCGCCCTGTCGGGCACCCAGGAGTACATGGCCATGGAGAAGCTCTACGAGCTCACCGTGTCCGGCGACTTCGACACGATGGTGGTGGACACGCCCCCCACCCGGAACGCCCTGGACCTGCTGGACGCCCCCCGGCGGCTCACCCACTTCCTGGAGAACCGCCTGTTCCGGGCCCTGCTCCTGCCCACCCGGGCCTACCTGCGGGCGCTGAGCGTGGCCACCCGGGCCCTGTTGCGCACCATCTCCAGGGTGGCCGGCGCCGAGATCGTCGACGACGCCGTCACCTTCTTCCAGACCTTCCAGGGGATGGAGGAGGGGTTCCACGACCGAGCCGGCGCCGTGCGCCGCCTCCTGGCCGACCCGGCCACCGCCTACGTGCTGGTCACCTCCCCCCGGGCCGACGCCGTGGAGGAGGCCACCTTCTTCGCCGGCAAGCTGGCCGACACCGGGATCACCCCGGCCGGGCTGGTGGTGAACCGGGTGCAGCCCCGCTACGGCGCCGGCCTCCCGCCCCTGCCCGACGCCCCGGCCGGGTCCGACCTGGCCACCATCGCCGACAACCTGCGCCAGCTCGACCGGGTGGCCGAGCGGGAGGAGGCCGCCTACGCCGACCTGGTGGCCCAGGTGGCCCCGGCGCCGGTCGGGCGGGTGCCCCTGCTCGGGTCCGACGTCCACGACCTGGCCGGCCTGGCCGCCGTGGCCGACCAGCTCTTCGGGCCGGCGGGTGATGACGGCCGTGACGCCGGGCTCGGGGGGCGACGGGACCGGGCGGACCGGGCGGGCAGCGACGGCCACGGCGTCGGGTAACCTCGACCCGTGCGGACCATCGTGGTGGCCAGCGACGCCCCGACGTTGCGGCGCGAGGTGGCAGCGGTGACCGAGGGCCCCGACGTGACGGTGCGGGAGGTGCCCTCGGGCCCGGCCCTGTTCGAGCTGCTGGACGAGCTGGAGGAGGCCCCCGACCTGGTGGTCGTGGACCTGCAGATGGGGAACATGGGCGGCATGGCCGTCTGCCTGGAGCTGTCCCTGGAGGAGTCCTACCTGGACGTCGAGCACATCCCGGTCCTCATGCTCCTCGACCGGCGGCCCGACGTGTTCCTGGCCCGGCGCTCCGGTGCCGAGGGCTGGCTGGTCAAGCCGCTCGACCCTTTGCGCCTGCGGCGGGCGGTCGCCGCTCTGCTGGACGGCGGCACCTACGCCGACGACTCGTACCAGCCGGTGCCGGTGCTGGTGCCCGGGGGCACGTCCCCGGCCGCGGTGGCCACCGGCCGCGCCTGACCGGGACGGACGGAGCGCCGTGCCCGGACAGCCGTGACCCGGAAGGGCCCGCACCGGCCCCCACCAGATCGCCAGGGCAAGCCGAACAGCCAGGGCAGGCACTGGTGGCAGCGCGGCGGCGAGGACGAGGGTGAGGGTGACCGGCCGTCGCTGAGCGACGACGCCGGCGAGCAGGAGCAGCGCATCGTCCGCGCCCTGGCCGGTTTGCGGGACATGGACGTGCGGGAGGTGATGACCCCCCGGGTGGACGTGGTGACGCTGACCATCCCCGTCCACGAGGAGGACGTGGCCCAGGCCGTCCGGGAGTCCGGGCACAGCGCCTTCCCGGTGGTCCACGACGACCTCGACGACCTGGTGGGCATCCTCTTCGTGACCGACCTGTTCCGCTCCCGGCGGGTGGGCGGCGGGAACGACCGCCCGGGCGACGCCGGGACCGGCGCGGCGGGCTCCCGGGGGGCGGGCGGCGGCAGTGGTGGCAGTGACGCCGGGGCGGGGGCAGGCGAGCCCGGCGTGGTGTCGCCTCTCGAGATCTCCCGGCGGCTGCGCCAGCCGTACCTGGTGCCGGAGTCGCGGCGGGTGCTCGACGCCCTGTTCGAGATGCGCCGCCAGCAGCGGGGGTTCGGCGTCGTGGTCGACGAGTACGGCGGCGTGTCAGGCGTGCTCACGGTGAAGGACCTGCTGGAGCCCTTGGTGGGGGAACTGCACGACGAGTTCGACCCGACGGGCGACGAGCCGTCCATCGTGCGGGTGGACGGCTCCCGGTGGCTGGTGGACGGGATGGCCAGCGTGGACGACGTGCGGGAGCGGCTGGGCATCGACGTGCCGGACGGCGAGTACGTGACCCTGGGCGGCTTCCTCTTCGCCGGGTTCGGGCACATCCCCGAGGAGGGCGAGGCCCTGCGGGTCGAGGGGTGGGACTTGCGGGTGGTGGAGATGGAGAAGCGGCGGATCGTGAAGGTGGTGGCCCACCGGCGGCCGTCGGGACCGGAGGGGGGCAGTGAACCGGCCGGCGCGGGCGGCACAGGCACCACCGGTGCCGGCGGTGGGGGCGCGGCCGGGGCGGGCGCGGCTGGAGCAAACAGCACCCCGG
>JASHWO010000057.1 GCA_030044045.1 Acidimicrobiales bacterium | reverse complement strand
ACTCGTGGTGGGGGAACACCAGGTCCCGCCCACCGCCGTGCACGTCGATCGTCTCCCCCAGCTCCCGCAGGACCAGGGCCGAGCACTCCACGTGCCACCCCGGCCGGCCGGGGCCCCAGCGCGACTCCCACGCCGGCTCGTCGGGCAGCGACGGCTGCCAGAGCACGAAGTCCAGCGGGTCCCGCTTGGCCGGGTCGTCAGGCCGCCCGCCGTGCTCGGCCGCCAGCCGCAGCATCTCCTCCCGTCCCAGGTGGCTGACCTTCCCGAACCCGCCGAAGGTCGACACGTCGAAGTACACCGCCCCCCCGGACCGGTAGGCGTGGCCGGCGGCCAGCGCCGCCCCCACCAGGGACAGGATCTCGGGGATGGCCGAGGTGGCCCGGGGCTCCGAGGAGACGGGCAGCAGCCCCAGCGAGGCCATGTCGGCGTCGAAGCGGGCCATCTCCTCGGCCGCCAGGTCGAGGTAGTGCACGCCCAGCTCGCGGGCCTTGCGGAGGATGTCGTCGTCCACGTCGGTGACGTTGCGCACGCTACGGACCTCGTGGCCCAGGTCGAGCAACCGGCGCTGGAGCAGGTCGAAGGTGAGGTACACCGCGGCGTGGCCCAGGTGGGCCGCGTCGTAGGGGGTGATCCCGCAGGCGTAGAGGGTGGCCACCGGCCCCGGGTCGAGTGGGGCCACCTCGCCCCGGGCCGTGTCGTAGAGCCGCATGGCCACCGGCGCCAACCGCTCAGATGCCGGCGAGCTTCAGGGTGCTGTGCGCCCGGTGCCGGATGTTCAGGGTGACGCACACCGCGGTGAAGGCCTCCACGGCCGCCGCCTGCGACAGGGAGCCGGCGTGGAGCGGCCGCAACCCCTCGATCCGCCCGACCAGGCCCACGGTCTCCTCGACCGCCCGGTCGTGGTCCGAGCAGACCAGCACGTCGGCCTCCAGCCCCGAGTCGAGATCCTCCATCTGCGACGCCGGCAGGTGGTGGAAGGCGGCCGAGACCAGCGAGCCGGGCAGCGCCGCCTGCACCGCGGCCGCCACCGACCCCCGGGGCGGAACGAGGGCCAGCATCTCCCGGCCCTCCTTGACCAGGGCGTTGGCCATGGACACCACCACCTTGCCGGCCAGGACCTCGCCCAGCGGTCGCACGGTGGCCACGGCGCCGTCCCAGGGGGTGGCCACCACTACCAGGTCGGCGGTGGCCGCGTCGGCGTTGCCCACGCCCTCGATGCGGCCCCCGACCCGCGGCGCCCACGACGTGGCCAGGTCGGCCGCCACCTGCTCGGCCCGCTCGGCCTCGCGGGAGCCGAGGGCCACGGGCACGCCACCGGCGGCCAACCGGGCGGCCAGGCCCCGCCCGGCCGGGCCGGTCCCACCGATGATGCCCACTCGCATGGCACCACTGTCGCACAGGTGCCACCGGTGGCCGCCACCCGGGCCCGCCGTGCCGGGTGCCGAGTAGCCTCCCCGCCCATGGGAATGCTCGACGGCAAGCGGATCCTGGTCACCGGGGTCCTCACCGACGCCTCACTGGCCTTCGCCGTGGCCCGGCTGGCCCAGGAGGAGGGGGCCGAGGTGGTGCTCTCCGGGGCCGGGCGGGGCCTCTCCCTCACCCGGCGCACCGCCCGCAAGCTGCCGGCGGAGCCCGAGGTGCTGGAGATCGACGTGCAGCGCCCGGACCAGCTGGAGGCGGCCGGGGCGGCCCTGGCGGCGCGCTGGGACCGACTCGACGGCCTGCTCCACGCCATCGGCTTCGCCCCGACCTCGTGCCTGGGCAGCGGCATGTTCGAGGCCGGGTGGGACGACGTGTCGGTGGCCCTGGAGGTGTCCGCCTATTCGCTGAAATCCCTGGTGGCGGCCTTTCGCCCGCTGCTGGAGGCGGCCGGGGCCGGCGGCGGGGCGTCGGTGGTGGGCCTGGACTTCGACGCCGCCGTGGCCTGGCCCCTCTACGACTGGATGGGGGTGGCCAAGGCGGCGCTGGAGTCGCTCACCCGCTACCTGGCCCGGGACCTCGGGCCGAAGGGGGTGCGGGTGAACCTGGTGGCTGCCGGCCCGGTGCGGACCATGGCCGCCAAGTCCATCCCCGGGTTCTCGGGGTTCGAGGACACGTGGGGCACCCGGGCGCCGCTCGGCTGGGACGTGCACGACGCCGGTGTGGTGGCCCGGGCCTGCGTGGCCCTGCTGTCCGACTGGCTCCCCATGACCACCGGGGAGATCCTCCACGTGGACGGAGGCGTCCACGCGGTGGGATCCTGATCCCGTGCCCGCGCCGGCCGAGCTCCGCGCCCTGATCGACCGCTACGCCGCCGCGGTGACTGCCGGCGACGTCGACGCCGTGGCCGACCTCTTCACCGACGACGCCGTCCAGTCCGACCCGGTCACCGCGCCGCCGAACGTGGGGCGGGAGGCCATCCGGGCCTTCTTCCGGGCAGCGGCCGATGCCAGCACCGCCACCCGTTTCGAGGCGGTGCGGGTCCACACCGCCGGCGACCGGGCGGCCGTCGACTTCCGGGTCACCGTCACCCTGGCCTCGGGCATCATGACCATCGAGGGGATCGAGGTGTTCACCGTGGCCGACGACGGCCGCATCCGGGCGGTGGAGGCCTACTGGGACGACGCCGACGTGACGGTGGCTGGATCCTGACCGGCGTGGGGCCCCAACCCCAGGCTCCTCCGAAGCGTGGGGCCCCAACCCCACGCCGGCTGACACCTGATGACCCACCTGGGGCCCCAACCCCAGGCTCCTCCGAAGCGTGGGGCCCCAACCCCACGCCGGCCGTCAGCGTTTGGCCCCAGCACCCGGCGGCTTTACGTCCTCCCGGCGGCCTCCGCCGGGCCGGCGTTGGCCCGGGTGTCACCGGGCGGATCGGGCGCCCAGAAGTCGCCCGTCGACCGCTCGTAGGTCCAGGTGATCGTGGCCTGCCGGCCCGACGCGCAGTCCGGCACGCAGTCGTCGTACGCCGAGACGAGCGACCCGTGCTGGAACTGCGGGTCCCCCGAGACGACGTCCGAGGTCGGGTAGGGCCCGCTGTTCGGGACGAACCGCCACCGACCGTCGCCGCCGTCCTGGGAGACCACGAGGCCGGGCGCGGTGGTGGCGGAGACCGACTGGACGAGGAAGTCCGGCCGGCCGTCGCCGGTCACGTCTGTCACCGGCACCGTGCCCTTCACGTCTGTCACCGCCACCGGCCCGTCGTCGAGGGCCAGGAGATCAGGGTCGCCCCGCGGCTGGACCGGGGCGCCGACGTCGACCCGGAGCGCCGCGACGACCGACCACCGGCCGGCGGCGTAGGAGAGCACCTGCACCGGCCGGCCGTTGGGGGAGAAGGCGAAGGCCGCCAGCGCCACGATCGTCCCGTCGTCGTCGACCGGGGCGCTGTGCACGCTCAACGCCTCGTCGGCCGCCGCGAATGTGGGCGCTGCCGCCAGTGCCGCTGTCGTGGCCCGCTTCGCTTTGTACGCCGCTGTCGCCGCCCTCGCCTGGGCGGCCACGTACCGGAGGAGGGCGGTCGACGCCCGGGCCAGCTCCGACGGGGACATCGTGGTGGTGGGAGTGGTGGTCGTGGTGAGGCCCGACCGCGAGGCCGGCCCGATCGTGCCCGGCCCGCCCTGCGAGAGCACCCCGACGGTGACCGCCCC
>JASHWO010000056.1 GCA_030044045.1 Acidimicrobiales bacterium | reverse complement strand
CCGCGGCCCTGGACGGGAGCGGGCTGGTGCTCGACGGCGGGGCCGACCCCCGGGAGGTGGAGGCCGCCCTGCTGGCCCTCCCCGGCATCGGTCCCTGGACCGCCGGCTACGTGGCCATGCGGGCGCTGCGCGACCCCGACGCCTTCCTGCCGGACGACCTCGGGATCCGCCAGGGTTTGCGCCGGCTGACCGCCGCCAGTCGCGGCAGCGTCGCGGACGACCGCCGGGCCCTCCTGGCCCGGGCCGAGCGCTGGCGGCCGTGGCGGGCCTACGCCGCCATGCACCTGTGGGCTGCCGCTGCCGCGCCGGCCACGACGGGGCCGGCGGCGGCGAAAGGGCGCCCACCCACCGGATCGACAGGAACCGACTCGACAGCGACCACCTCGACAGCAAAGGAGCGTGTGGCATGACGGCGACCCTCGCCAAGACCCTCACCGACACCCACTGGCTGGTGGTGGAGAGCCCCATCGGCCCCCTCGCCTTGGAGGGCGACGGCGAGCAGGTGACCCACCTCCACCTGCCGAACACCGGGGCGGCAGCGGCCGGCTCGTCGGCGGGCCGGGTGCCGCCGGCGCTCCGGGAGGCGGCCCGGCAGCTCGACCAGTATTTCGCCGGGAGGCGGACCGAGTTCTCCCTCCCCCTGGCACCGGCCGGCACCGAGTTCCAACGCAGCGTCTGGCTGTCGCTGCCCGACATCCCCTACGGGGAGGTGATCAGCTACGCCGAGCTGGCCGGCTGGGTGGGCCGGCCGACGGCCTACCGGGCGGTGGGCCAGGCCAACGGGGCCAACCCGCTGGCCATCTTCCTCCCCTGCCACCGGGTGGTGGCCTCGGGCGGGGCCATCGGTGGTTACGGCGGCGGGCTCGACGTCAAGCGCCAGCTGCTGGCCCTGGAGGGCTGGGTCGAGGACGGGACCCGGGGCCTCCGCGGCGCCCTCGCCGGTGCGGCCAAGACCGCCGTCGATGACCAAGAGCTGCTCGACGCCGGGGCCACCTGGGATCTCCAGTAGCCACACCTGCGGCGGGCGCCCCGGCGAGCCACCTTCAGCGCGGCGATCACCCCTGCCGGCTCGGCCGCGGCGGTGTCAGCGGGCACCAGCCGGGCCACCGGACGGCCGTGCTTGGTGATGGTCACCGTCTCGCCGGCGGCCACCCGGTCGAGCAGCCGCGGGGGGTGGGTCTTGGCCTCGTAGGCGCCGACGGAGGTCACCCGTGGACTAGTCGACGACCAGTCTGTTCGGGTCGATGGCGGCTGGCTGGTCCCGTTGCGCGGCGGCCGAGAACGCGTCCACCAGCCTCACTTCCTCGAGGGAACCGACGATCAGGTCGGCGGACGACAGGTCGAGATCGACGGTCAGTGCGTGAGGGACGGCCACGGTGTAGAGCCCGGCCGCCGTTGCGGCCGCAACTCCATGAGGTGAATCCTCCACAGCTACGGAGCGGAACGGATCGGCCCCCAGCTCGACACAGCCGATCTGGTAGCACGCGGGATCAGGCTTGGCCGGCACGCGGCCCCCAGCGCACACGAGGGTCCGAAAGTGGTCGCGAAGCCTCAGTCGTTCCAAGTGGGCTTCCACCCAGTCCGCGGGAGACGAGGAGGCAACAGCTACTGGAACGCCCAGATCTGTCGCTTCTTCGAGCCACGCCAGGATCCCCGGCCGGACGTGATGCAATGCCTGCAACTCGTCTCGGCGGGCTCGGCGATGGTCGTTCAGCGCCGGATCGAGCTGTCTGCCCACTCGCCGCTCGAGCTCAGCCCAAGGATCGAAAACGCCTTCGGTACCAATCGTGACCTGCCATTCCTCGATGGTGAGCTCATGACCGTGCTCGACCCACAACTCGGCCCAGGACCTGTACACCGGCTCTTCGGTGTCAAGGATCGTTCCATCGAAGTCCATGATCAGGCACACGTCGTCCACCCGGACAGGATGCCATCGGGGTGGCAGCGTGACGAGTGCGCTCTCGACCCAAAGGCCAGCGAGACGCCGAAGCTTCCCGCTACCACGTCTCCCGGAGCATCCGAATGACCTCCTCGCGACCAAAGCCGTCCTGGCGCGCCGTCCTGACGAGGTCGTGTAGCTGGGACACCAGACGGCTTCGCGCTGGGGTACCGGCGACCGTGACCCCTCGACCCCGTCTGAACTCGAGAAGTCCCTCGTCGCGAAGGATGCGAAACGCTCGCAGCATGGTGTTGACGTTCACGCCGAGAACGGCGGCGAAGTCCTTGGCCGGCGGGAGCCGCTCGCCGGGTCGTGCCTCACCGTTGGCGAGAGAGCGGCGGATCTCCGCAGCGACCTGGTCGTGAAGGGTCGACGGATCGTCCCGAGCGATGTTGACGGTGAACATGGTGATACTGATACTATCGCTATATGGAACGGTCCTCCAACACCTCGCTCGGTCCTCCGGGGGTGTTCCGGCTACACGCGTTGTTCGGTGCGGTCGAAGAAGCGCGAGCTCGGTGGCGCCGACGTCGTCGGCGCTGGCTGCTTGGTGTCGCAGCCGTCTGCGTGGCAGCGCTGGGAGCTTCGCTGGTGGTCTCGCTCCAGCCTCCATCGGGCGGTGGGTCGGGTCCGCCCCCCTCGAGCACCTGTACGGCGTGCGGGAGCACCGGTGCCGCCACACTTGTAGCCGGCCACTGGGTCCTTTTCCCGGCATCGCCGATCGTTCCCCGCTCCGGCGCGGCGGCGCTGTGGACCGGCGACGACATGTTCGTCTGGGGAGGAAGCGCCGGGACAAGGACCTACGCCAATGGTGCCGTCCTCGATCCGCGGTCGGGGAGCTGGCATCTGCTCCCCCGCTCCCCGCTCGAGGCGAGAGCGCGCACCGCCTTCACGGTCGCCGGCTCTTCGGTGTTCATCTGGGGAGGATCGGCATCACAGGGCGGCACGACAACCATCTACGGCGACGGCGCGATGTACGACCTCGGTTCGAGAACGTGGAAACGCCTGTCGCCATCCCCGCTTGCCCCTCGGACCGACGCGTCGGCGTTCTGGACGGGTTCGGAGGTCGTCGTCTTCGGCGGTTTGGTGCGGAACGGCACCCGTACATACCGTTCGCTCACGGGCGCGGCGTACGATCCGGCGTCGAACAGGTGGAGCCTCCTTCCTCCCCTTCCAAAGCCCGCAGGGACAGTGGCGGCGGTCGACCCCGGATGGACCGGCCACGGGCTTGACGTCCTCGTCTTGAGCCATCCCTCATTCGATGAGACGAGGCTCGAGTCTGAAACGTGGATCCCCGGCCAGTCGACCTGGCAGGCGCTGCCAACCTCGGGGGCTGAGGAGTCCAGCTTCAGCACTGACCCCGTCTGGACGGGGAAGAGCTTCTACTTCGTCGGGTCGCACACCTGCACGAGCTGGCCGTGGGGGGACGACGCACCTTCGTGCATGCTTCAGATGTCGCTTCAGGCCAGTGCCGTTGACCCGCGGCGTGCCAGCGCTCGTTCCACCTCGACCACGGACGACGTCGATCTTGGTCGGCTCTCGGCGTGGACCGGCCGCTCGCTCGTCGACGTCGGGGGACAGGTTGGCGTGGCTCTCGACGTGCCCACGGGCCGCTGGCTCACGTTGCCTCAGGCGCCGCTGCGTGAGCGGACAGACGCGGTGGCGATCTGGACCGGCGAGGGCGTGCTCGTGTGGGGTACGGCATACGACGGATCGCACCAGGCCGAAGAGCTTCTCCCGCGATCCCGGAACCAACCCGGCGGCAGGAGCGAGCCTGGCACGGTCGGTAGCGGCCGCACCGGCGGCGGTGGGAAGGTGAGGTGATGGAGACCGCCGAGACCGTCCGCCGGGCCTTCGACCTCTCAGGCCGGGTGGCCGTGGTGACCGGTGCCGGCAGCGGCATCGGCCGGGCCACGGCCGAGGTGCTGGCCGGGGCCGGGGCCGCCGTGTACTGCGCCGACGTGCGGGAGGCGGCAGCCGAGGAGACGGCAGCGGCCATCCTCGCCGACGGAGCCGCCGGCCCGGCCTACGCCCGCCGCGTCGACGTGTCCGAGGCCGACGAGGTGGGGGCGCTGGTGGGTGAGGCGCTGGAGGCCCACAGCCGGGTCGACGTCATGTGCAACATCGCCGGCACCATGCTCGACGGGTCGATCCTGGACCTGGCCGGCGACGACCTCGACCGCGTCCTGGCCGTGAACCTGAAGGGCGTCCTGCACGGCTGCCAGGCCGCCGGCCGGGTGATGGTGGCCCAGGGCTCGGGCAGCATCGTCAACATGTCGTCCGCCGCGGTGCTGGCCCCGGCACCGGGCATCGGCGCCTACGCCATGAGCAAGGCGGCGGTGGTCCAGCTCACCCGGACCATGGCGGTGGAGGTGGGCCGGCGCGGCGTGCGGGTCAACGCGGTGGCCCCCGGGTTCGTCCTCACGAACATGACCGCCCGCTACTACCGCCGCCCCGACGGCACCATCGACGAGGAGATGCGGGAGCAGGTGCTGGCGCCCGTACAGAAGCTGGCGCCGCTCCGGCGGGTGGGCGAGCCGGCGGACATCGCCTACTGCGTGCTCTACCTGGCCTCGGACGCCAGCAGCTTCCTGACCGGCCAGTGCCTCAGCCCCAACGGCGGGGTGTCGATGTAATTGCCCCCGCCCCGAGCCCCACTGCGACCCCCCGATGGCGGGCTCCTCCGGTGCGTGGGGCCCCTGCCCCACGCCGGCCGTCCATGTGACCACCTGACGGTGCGTCAGGTGTCGCGCTACGCTCCCGGACATGGCCGAGCTGCCGCTGATCGTGTCCGTCGACGACCACGTGGTAGAGCCGCCGAACGTCTGGCAGGACCGCCTCCCGGCCAGGTACGCCGACGTCGGCCCCCGGGTGGTGCGGGCCCCGATGGGGGAGATCACGTTCCTCGGGGGCAAGCTCACCGTGAAGCCGGGGAGCGAGGGCAACCCCACCGACTGGTGGTACTACGAGGACCTCAAGCGCCCGCTGCTCCGGGTGGACTCGGCGGTGGGCGTGCCCCGGGACGAGGTGACCATGAAGGGCATCACCTACGAGGACATGCGGCCCGGCTCCTACGGGGTGAAGGCACGCCTCGAGGACATGGAGCTGAACCACGTCGAGGCCGCCCTCTGCTTCCCCACGTTCCCCCGGTTCTGCGGGCAGACCTTCACTGAGGCCAAGGACAGGGCGCTGGGCCGGCTCTGCGTCGAGGCCTACAACGACTGGATGGTCGAGGAGTGGTGCGGCGAGTCGGGCGGGCGGCTGATCCCCCTCACCCTCATCCCGCTGTGGGACGCCGGGCTGGCCGCCGCCGAGGTCCGGCGCAACGCCGCCCGTGGCGTCCGGGCCGTGTGCTTCAGCGAGATCCCGCCCTACCTGGGGCTGCCCAGCGTGCACGACCCGGACGGCTACTGGGATCCCTTCTTCGCCGCTTGCGCCGAGACCGACACCGTGGTCAACATGCACATCGGCTCGTCGTCCAAGATGCCCTCGACCTCCAAGGACGCCCCCCCGGCGGTGGGCTCCACCCTCACCCACACCAACGCCACCTTCTCCATGGTGGACTTCCTCTTCTCCGGGGTCCTGGTGCGCTTCCCCGACCTCAAGCTGGCCTACTCGGAGGGCCAGATCGGCTGGATCCCCTACATCCTGGAACGGGCCGACCGGGTGTGGGAGGACAACCGGGGCTGGGGCGGCGTGGCCGACAAGGTGCCCAACCCGCCGTCGACCTACTTCAAGGACCACATCTACGGGTGCTTCTTCGACGACGCCCACGGCCTCAAGTCGGTGGCCGAGATCGGCGAGGACAACATCACCTACGAGTCGGACTACCCCCACTCCGACTCGACGTGGCCCCGCACCCGGGAGATCGCCGAGGAGCAGATGGCCGGCCTCACCGACGAGCAGCGGCGAAAGATCGTGCGGGGCAACGCCATCCGGCTGTTCGGCCTGGACCTGGCGGCCTGAGGAAGACGGGGAAGAAGGCGCCCCGCCGCCGGACCGCCGGGACGCTGGGTTCCTGAAACGACATGGACCTCCGGTACACGGCAGCCGAGGAGCGGTTCCGGGACGAGCTACGCCAGTGGCTGGCCACCACCGTGCCCGGCCTCCCGCCCAAGCCGCCAGCCGACGACTGGCCGGCCCGCCGGACCTACGACACCCACTGGCAGCGTCTGCTCTTCGAGGCCGGCTGGGCCGGGGTGGACTGGCCGGTGGAGGGTGGCGGCCGCGGGGCCGGCCCGGTGGAGCAGCTCGTCTACGTGGAGGAGACGGAACGGGCCCACGCCCCTTACGTGGGGGTGAACTTCGTGGGGCTGCTCCACGCCGGCCCCACCATCGCCGTGGAAGGCACCCCCGAGCAGCGGGCCCGGTACCTGCCGCCCATCCTGCGGGGCGACGAGGTGTGGTGCCAGGGGTTCAGCGAGCCGGGGGCCGGGAGCGACCTGGCCTCGCTGCGCACCCGAGCCGTGCGGGACGGTGACCACTACGTGGTGAACGGGTCGAAGATCTGGACCAGCCACGCCGAGGTGGCCGACTTTTGCGAGCTGCTGGTGCGGACCGGTCCCGAGGGGTCTCGCCACCGGGGCATCACCTGGCTGGTCATGCCCATGGACGTGGCCGGCATCGACGTGCGGCCGCTCCGCACCATCGCCGGGTCCACCGAGTTCGCCGAGCTCTCCCTGGACGACGTCCGGGTGCCGGTGGCCAATCGGGTGGGCGAGGAGGGCGACGGCTGGCGGGTCACCATGACCACGCTGAGCTTCGAGCGGGGCACGGCCTTCGTGGGCGAGCTGCTGCAGTCGATGGAGCTGCTCCGGGCGCTGCGACCGGCCGCCCGGACCGATCCCGCCCACCTGGCCCGCCTCGGCCACCTGGGCGCCGAGCTCGACGCCCTGT
>JASHWO010000001.1 GCA_030044045.1 Acidimicrobiales bacterium | reverse complement strand
CGGTGCCGCCCACCAGCGCCCCGCCGTCCGTCAGCACCGTGCCGTCCGTCAGCACCGTGCCGCCGGGCAGCACCGTGCCCCAGCCCGCCGGTGGCGGCGGTGGCGCCGGCGCGACGACGACCACCGTGCTGATGGTGGGCGACAGCACCGCCACCACGTTGGGGATCGCCCTCTCGACCCACGAGATCCCCTACGGGGCCAGCATCGACAACCAGGGGACGCTTGGCTGCGGGGTGGCCGAGATACCCGAGGCCCTGACAAAGGGCGCCGTCATCACCGTGCCGCCTGCCTGCAACCCGACGGCCCCAGCCGACCAGCAGTGGCCGGCGCTCTGGGCGGGCTGGCTCGCCCGCTTCCACCCGCAGGTGGTGGCCGTGCTGGCCGGGCGTTGGGAGGTGAGCACAGTGGACTGGGACGGGGGGTGGACCGACATCCTGCACCCGGCCTTCGCCGGCTATGTGGAACAGCAGCTCCGGCTGGCGGTGCGGGTGGCCTCGGCCGGCGGCGCCCACGTGGACCTCCTCACCGCCCCCTGCTACGACAGCGGCGAGCAGCCGGACGGGGACCCGTGGCCCGCCGACTCGCCGGCCCGGCTGACCACCTACAACGCGCTGGTGCGCCGGGCCGCCGCCGCCTTCCCGGGCACGGCGTCGGTGGTGGACCTCGACGCCCTGGTGTGCCCGGGCGGGCGGTTCGAGAGCACCATCGACGGGGTCACCGTGCGGGCGCCCGACGGCGTGCACTTCCCCTACTACTCGACCGCCGACTCGCTCACACCCGACCCGGACACGGTGACAACGGTGGAGGCCTTCGGCGCCTGGATCGCCCCACGGCTCTGGCCGGAGATCCTGAAGGGTGATTGACGGCTGCCGACCGGCAACCTCAGGTGAGGCGGCGGGCGCCCAGATGATGCCCGATTGCTACGCCAGTGGCAGTCTCAGCCGGCGGCGAAAACCGCGTTGGTAAGCGGAACGTCCACTAGCGTCGATCGCATCAGGAGATACAAGACGGCCACCAGCGAGAGCAGGGGTGGGAGATGACCGTGCAGAGCGTTCCCGTCTCGGCGGGTGGGGGAACGGGCCGTGGGCCGGTGTACCGGTTCTTCCTGGGCCACCAGATAGAGGATTATCCGACCACCGGCCGGCGCACCGGCTACCTGGCGGTGGGGGTCCTCGCCACCATCGTCCTCTACTACGCGTACTACACGCAGTTCGGCGTCACGCCGAACATCCTGCGTTCGTACCACATGTCGTTCTCCTTCTTCGTGTGGGTGGTCATCGTCTCCAACGCCCTGGGGGCGTTCGCCTCCCTGCCGGCCAGCAAGACCGACCGGATCGGCCGGGCCAACGTGATCATCTACGGGCTGCTGGTGCTGGGGCTGCTGGTGACCTTCGGCGTCACCAACGCCGGGACCGAGTGGTCGTTCGCCGTCGTCATGTGCGCCATCGGCCTGGTGGAGGGGGCGATCCTGGTGGCCACCCCGGCCATGGTGCGTGACTACAGCCCGCAGCTCGGGCGGGCGTCGGCCATGGGCTTCTGGACCGTCGGCCCGGTGGCCGGCAGCCTCATCACCAGCATCGTGGCCAACCACACCCTGAGCCACTTCGTCGACTGGCAGAGCCAGTTCTACATCTCGGGGATCACCGCCCTGGTGACGTTCGCGCTGTGCTTGGGCTGGATGAAGGATCTCTCGCCCAGGATCCGGGACCAGCTCGTGGTGTCCTCGCGCGACCGGGCCCTGGTGGAGGCCCGGGCCCGCGGGCTGTCGGAGGAGAAGGTGGAGGAGGCCACCGAGCACCCGTGGCGGCAGATCGTGAAGTGGGACCTGGTCGGCTCCTCGTTCGGCATCGCCGTGTTCCTGCTCATCTACTACGCGGCGGCGGCCTTCTTCACCGTCTACTACTCGGTGACCTTCGTCAACCCGAACGGGACCAACTTCTCGACCACCCAGGTCAACGGGTTGAACACCTGGTTCTGGGCGTCGGACATCATCGCCCTGATCGTGGCGGGCGTCCTCTCCGACCGGCTCCGGGTCCGCAAGCCGTTCATGCTGGTCGGCGCGCTCGGTGCCATCGCCACGCTGGTCGTGTTCCTCGGGTACGCCACCGACCCGCACACCGGCTACTACACCCTGGCCGTCACCTCGGTCGTCCTGGCCGCCTTCCTCTCGCTGGCCTACGCCCCCTGGATGGCCGGCTACACCGAGACCGTCGAGGCGAAGAACCCGGCGCTGGTGGGCACGGGCCTGGCCCTGTGGGGCTGGATCCTGCGTGCCGTGGTGGCGGTCTCCTTCGTCTTCCTGCCGATGGTGATCACCAGCGTCGACCCCATCGTCGACAACCAGCCGGTGGCGAGCGCCGTGTGCTTCCCGCAGCCGACGGTCACCCACTGCGTCAGCGCCACAGTGGCGGCCGAGCGCCACATCCAGGGCCAGCCGGTGGAGGACTTCGTGGCCGAGCACCCTGCGTCGGTGAAGTTCGCCCAGGCCCACCAGGCATTGCTCGACCGGCTCCGGCCGTACACCGCGTTGCTCGAGAAGGCGGCCACAACAACACCGGTGGCCATCGGCCAGCTGGTCAAGGAGCTGCCGGCCTCGACAATCGCCCAAGCCGAGAAGCTGAAGGCCACATTCAAGGCCCTGGTCGAGCCGTACTCGGCCCAGCTGAACTACCTGGCTGCCCACCAGCACCAGCTCATGGCGCTCGAGTCCGACGTCAAGAAGTCGCCCCACCAGTGGCAGCACTGGTTCTGGGTGGACATCGCCGGCATGGTGGTCTTCATCCCGACCATCTGGCTGACCCGGGGCCGCTGGAACCCGGGTCGGGCCCGGCAGGACGAGGAGGAGCACGGGCAGGCGGTGGCCGCCGAGCTCGACCGGATCCTGCGGGCCGAGGGGGCGGGCAGCACGGCCTGACGCCGGCCGGGCCTGCTACCGGGCTGCCACCGGGCTGCCGGCACCGGTCGACTGGCCCGTGCCGGGCGACGCGCGCGGCGACGGTGCAGGCC
>JASHWO010000055.1 GCA_030044045.1 Acidimicrobiales bacterium | reverse complement strand
CCGCCGCGACGGGCCCGGCCACCGCCGGGGCGGGCGGCGCCAACGGGCGCCGGGGCACGGTGCTGGCCTGGGAGGAGGCCCTGGCCCACGAGGCCGGCCCGGTGCAGGTGCCCCGCACCGACGAGGACCTGGCCGACATCCTCTACACGTCCGGTACCACCGGCAGCCCGAAGGGCGTGGCGGTGCGCCACGTCAACGCCTCGCTGGTACCTCCGGGCCCGCCGAGCTGGAGCGGCGGGAGCTGGCTGCATGCCAGCCCCCTGTGCACCTTCGCCGGGCTGTCCTTCGTCTACAACCCGATGAAGCTGGGGCTGCGGGGTATCTACCTGCCCCGCTTCGACGCCGGCCGCTGGATCGAGGTGGTGGAGGCGGAGCGGCCGGTGGCGGTGTTCCTGGTGCCGGCCATGACCCACCTGCTGCTCGACCACGATCGCTTCGCCACCGCCGACCTCTCCTCGATCCGCATCTGTGCCGTGGGCAGCGCCCCGCTGGCCCCCTTCGTGGTCGAGCGCCTCCAGGAGAAGATGCCCGAGGCCATGGTCTCGAACAACTACGGCATGACCGAGGCCGGCTCCGTGTACTGCATCACGCCGCAAGGGGAGGCAGTGCGCCGGCCCGGGTCGGTGGGCCAGCCGGTGCCGCCGGCCGAGGTGCGGATCGTCAGCTCCGACACGGGGGAGGAGCTGCCCCGGGGCGAGGTGGGCGAGGTGCGCCTGCGCGTGCCCGGCCGCCAGCGTGAGTACTTCGGCGACCCGGAGGCCACGGCCACCACGTGGGTGGACGGCTGGCTGGTGACCGGCGACCTCGGCCGGGTCGACCAGGACGGCTACCTCTATATCGTGGGGCGCAGCAAGGACGTGGTCATCCGGGGCGGGAACAACGTCCACGCCGCCGACGTCGAGCACGTGGTGCTGGCCCACCCGGCGGTCCTGGAGGCGGCCGTGGTCGGCGTGCCGCACCCGGTGCTCGGCGAGGACGTGGTGGGCTTCGTAGTGTTGCGGCCCGGCGTCGAGGTCACGGGCGACGAGCTGCGGGCGTTCGCCCTGGAGCACCTGGCCGACTACAAGGTCCCGCGCCAGTGGCACTTCGTGGCCGACCTGCCGCGGAACGCCACCGGCAAGGTGGTGAAGCCCGAGCTGCGCCGCCGGCTCGAGGCCCAGGCCGCCGGCTGACCGCCGGCACGCACCCGTCGAGGAATACGGCCGGCGTGGGGCTGGGGGCTCCACGCAGCGGAGGAGCCTGGGGCTGGGGCCCCGGGCGGGAAGGAGACAGACCAGAATGGACCCACTGCACGACCTGACCCTGGCCGACGTGCTGCGCGAGCACCGGCGCAGCCGTCCCCTGGCCACCGCCGTGGTGTGCGGCGACGCCCGCGAGCGCTACCCCGAGCTGGACGAGCGGACCAGCCGCCTGGCCAACGCCCTGCTGGCCGAAGGGGTTGCCCCCGGCGACCGGGTGCTGTGGCTGGGGCAGAACTGCCACCGGGTGATCGAGGGGCTGCTGGCTTGTGCCAAGGTGGGCGCCGTCTTCTCGCCGGCCAACTGGCGGCAGAGCGCCGAGGAGCTGGTCACCCTGCTCGACGACGCCGTGCCGGCCGTGGTGATCTGGCAGGAGGAGGAGATCGGGGCCACCGTACGCGAGGCCCGCCGCCGGTGGGAAGGCACGGCCCGGTGGCTGCGCCATGACGCCCCGGAGGGCGGTGGCGGCGCTGACGGGGCCGGCACCGGCGCGGGCGGCACGGGCGGCGGCGCTGACGGCGGCGAGGACACCTACGAGGCCTTCCTGGCGTCCGGCGTCCCGGAGGACCCGGCGGTCGAGGTGGACCCGGCGTGGCCGGTGCTCCAGCTCTACACCGGCGCCTTCGGCGGCCAGCCGAACGGCGCCCTGCTGGCCCACCGGGCCATCCTGGCCCAGGACGTGATGGTGGCCATGGTCCAGCGGGTCACCGAGGAGACCGTCTACCTGAACTCCGGCCCCATGTTCCACATGGCCACTCTCATGACCACCTTCGCCACCTTCCGCATGGGGGGCACCAACGTCCTCACCCGGCGGGTCGACGCCGAGGAGCTGTGCCGGGTCATCGAGGCCGAGCGCTGCAACTACGGGTTCGTGATGGGCCCCACGGCCCAGGAGATCCTCGAGGTGAACAAGGACGGCCGCTACGACCTGTCCAGCCTGCGGACGTTCGGCGGGAGCCCGCCGTGGAACGCCATGGTCCAGGTCGACGACAGCCCGTGGGGGACCCACCCCGCCGGCTACGGGCAGACCGAGGTCACCGGCATGCTCACCTTCAACGCCCTGGGCATCGGGTCCGCCGGGTCGAGCGGCCGGCCCTCTCCGCTGGTGCAGGTGCGCATCGTGGACCCCGAGGGGCGGGAGGTGCCGGCGGGGGAGACCGGGGAGATCGTGGCCCGCGGCCCCATCGTGGCCAGCGGCTACCACGACCGGCCGGCGTTGAACGGCGAGCGCGCCCGCGGCGGGTGGTGGCACACCGGCGACCTCGGCCGCCGGGAGGAGGATGGCTCGATCACCTTCGTGGCGCCGCTCACCCGGATCGTGAAGTCGGCCGCCGAGAACGTCTACCCGGCCGAGGTGGAGGGCTGCCTGGCCCGGCACCCGGCGGTGAAGGAGGCGGCGGTGATCGGGGTGCCCGACCCGGTCTGGACCCAGCGGGTGGTGGCCGTGGTGGCCCTCCGCGACGGCGCCGAGGCCACCGGGGACGAGCTGATCGAGCACTGCCGGGCCCACATCGCCTCGTACAAGAAGCCGAGCCGGGTGGAATTCGTCGACGAGCTCCCCCGCCAGGGCTGGGCCGTCGACTACGACGCGCTCGACGAGCGCTTCGGCGGTGGCGGCTACCCGGGCTCGGGGCCGGCCGGCTGAGCTGCTGGCCCCGCACGGGGCCCCAACCCCATGCTCCTCCGGTGCGTGGGGCCCCCAACCCCACGCCGGCTGAGCTGCTGGCCCCGAGCCCGGGTGCCGGGTGCCGCCTACTTGGTGATGATCTTGGGGGCCGGGGCCTTCCCGTTGACGACGTTCTTGAAGGTGGCGCCGGCGGACACCCGGGGGGCCTTGGACGCCTTGACCTTGACCGGCTCGCCGGTCTGCGGGTTCCGTGCCGTGCGGGCCTTGCGCTCCACCCGGTCGAAGCTGACGAACCCGGTGAGGGTGACCTTCTCACCCTTCTTGACGCTGGCCGAGACCACGTCCTCGAAGCCGTCGAGGACGGCGGCGACTGCCTTGCGCTCCACCTTCGTGTGGGTGGCGATGGCGGCGACCAGCTCGGACTTGTTCATCGGGGTGACGCTCCTTCTGCCGTAGTGACCTGACGTGTCCGCCAGTGACGGCACAACCTACTGCACTGCCGCGGCGTGAAGGCGGGAACTCCCGACGTGAGACTCAGCCGCCGGCCGGCGCGGCACCGGCCGGCGCGGCGGGACCCTCCAGCAGCCCAGCCGGCGCCGACGCCAGCGTGGCCAGGATGGCCTCGGCCAGCGACCGGGCCGCCCCCGGGTCGAGCTCCACCGCCACCCGGGCGCCGGGGCCCCGGGAGGGGTTGGCGAAGTCGATGTTCAGCGTGTGCTCGGCGGCGGCGTGGACCGGGTGGTCGAAGTAGACGGTGGCGTCGGTGAGGGGGAACCAGCCCCCGGCACCCTTGCCGCTGCCCTGCACCGCCACCCGCTCGGTCTGGTACGTGCACATGGTGCCTCCCTTCAGGCCGACAGGTACCGGCCGTAGAACGACCAGATCCGTTCCCAGCCGTCGTTGGCCGCCTCCGGCCGGTAGCTCGGCCGGTCCACGGCGAAGAAGGCGTGGCCGGCGCCCTCGTAGGTGTGGAAGTCGTACGTCTTGCCCGCCGCCTGGAGCGCCTGCTCCAGCTCGGCCGTCTGCTCCGGCGTGGGGAACTGGTCCTCCGCCCCGAACAGCCCGAGCAGCGGGCACGACAGGTCCTTGGCCAGGTGGACGATGGGGCCGACCTTCATGCCCATGCCTTCTGGCGGCGTGCCCACGACGAACGCCCCGTAGCAGTCCACCGCGGCGTCGATCGGGAGGCTGCAGGCGGCCAGGAACGACTGGCGGCCGCCCGAGCAGTAGCCGATGGTGCCCACCTTGCCGTTCGACCCGTCGAGGGCCCGTAGGTGGGCGGCGGCGGCGCCCACGTCGCCCACCAACTGCTCGTCGGGGATCCCGCCCTTGGCCCGGGCGGCGGCCGCCGCGTCGTCGGGGCTCACGCCGAAACCCTCGCGGCTGTAGAGGTTCGGGCACAGCGCCAGGTAGCCGCGGCTGGCGAAGCGGCGGGTGATCTCCTTCGTGGGCTCGTCGTAGCCGGGCATGTGGTGGATCACCACCACGCTCCCGTACGGCCCGCCGTCGAGCGGCCGGGCCAGGTAGCCCTCCAGCTCGTCGCCGCCGTGCCCGGTGAACCGGACCGTTTCTGCCCGCATGGCGTCGCTCATGGGCGTGGTCTCCTCCTCGTGCTCGTGATGGCCTGCTGCTCGTGATGGCCTGGCGGCGCCCACAGTACCTCTGTCACAGAGGTACTGTGGTGGTGTGCAGGCATCGCCCCCTTCCCGCCGGCACCCGGTCCCCGCGCCGCGGCTGCCGGCGCCCGGCGCCCGTGCCGGTGCCGGCGCTGCCCGGCAGGTGCCGGCC
>JASHWO010000054.1 GCA_030044045.1 Acidimicrobiales bacterium | reverse complement strand
GCCCGGATGGTGCTGGAGCGGGCACTGCCGGCCCTGGCCGCCGGCGAGCTGGTGGCCACCGTGGGCGGGGTCGAGCTGGCGGTCGGTGGGCTGGTGGCGACCACGGGCCCGGCGGGCGAATCGGGCTTGGTGGGCGGCGCAGGTGGCGCGGTGGCGACCATGCGGGTGGCCGGCGCCAGCCGGGCCGGGCTGTTCCTCCTGGCCCGCCAGGAGCCGGACGAAGGCTGGCAGATCCACGCGGTCGACGCCGGCATGGCCCGGGTGACCGCCACCCGGTCGATCGACGCCACCCGGGACCTGGGCACGGTGGAATGGACGCTGTCGCCCGACACGATCCTCGCTTCGGGGGCGCACGCCGAGGCGTTGCTGGCCGACCTGGCCGACCGGGCGGCCGTGGCCACCGCGGCACAGCTCCTGGGCCTGGCCGGCCGGATGCTGCTCATGACCGCCGACTACGCCCGGGAGCGACACCAGTTCGGCAGGCCGATCGGCAGCTTCCAGGCGGTCAAGCACCACCTGGCCGGGGCCCGGGTACGGCTGGAGTTCGCCGCGCCGGCCACCTACCGGGCCGCCGACTCGCTGGCCCGCCGGCTCCCCGACCGCTCGGTGCACGCCTCGATGGCCAAGTCGCTGGCGTCGGACGCCGCCGACCTGGCCGCCCGGGCGGCGCTGCAGGTCCACGGGGCCATCGGCTACACGTGGGAGTGCGACCTCCACCTGTACATGAAGCGGGCGTGGGCCCTGTCGGCCGCCTGGGGCAACGCCACCACCCACCGCGCCCGGGTGCTCGCCGCCGCACTCGACCACCTCGCCCAACCGGCCGGCTGATCCTGGGCCACCGACCGCACGCCACGGGAACGTGCTGTCGGGATCTTCGGATCGGCACCGAGCACGTCCAGTGGGCGGGTCGGTGGACGGGTCACCCGAAGGTGAAGTCGTACGCCTGGATCCCGGGAGACGCCCCGAGAAGGAGCGTCCCGGTCGTCGTCGGGCCACCCTGGTAGAGGGTGTAGAGCCGGGGGACGCCCCCGACCTGGAGCGTACGGAGCGCCTGCCCGTCGAGGGAGACGGTGAGCGTGCCGGAGCCACCGAGCACCAGGTAGACGTCCTTGGCGACGAACCCCAGCTCCAACTGGGCGCCGGCGCCGGCGGTGGCCTCCTGGGCGTGCTCGGTCCAGGTGCCCGAGAGCCCGAAGCCGTCCGGCGGCAGGGAAGCGGGGAAGTGGTAGGTGGCCGGCGCGTTCTGCACGACGTCGGCGCTCGGCAAGAGGTACTGGAGCCGGTCGTAGCCGACGTAGGTCTCCGGGCTCAGCTCGCCGGTCGGCGTCAGGTCCGGCACGGCGGTCGGGGGAGGGAGGTCGATCCCGGGGTGCGCGGCGCGCAGCAGGGTCCGGATGAGCCGCTCGGTCTCCGTGTAGTCGCCCTCCCCGAAGTGGACGTGGCGGACCACGCCGGTGGCGCTGACGAGGTACTCGGCGGGCCAGTACTCGTTGTCGTAGGCGTCCCAGGTCTGGTAGTCGTCGTCGATGGCCACCGGGTAGTGGACCCCGAGGGCGGCGGCCTGGGACCTGACGTTCGACACGACGTGCTCGAAAGCGAACTCCGGGGTGTGCACGCCGACCACGACGAACCCGTCCTTCCGGTACCGCCGGTACCAGGCCTCGACGTGCGGCAGCGACCGCTGGCAGTTGATGCACGAGTACGTCCAGAAGTCGATGAGGACGACCTTGCCCCGAAGGGCGGCAATGGACAGCGGCTTGCCGCCCGGCGTGTTCAGCCAGGCGGTGATCCCGGTGAAGTTCGGGGCGGGGCCGCAGTCGACCAGGCCGGTGGCGTTCGGGTTGCAGCTCGACAGCGAGGTGTGCGGTGCGTGCGTGAGGGCGTTGAGCTGGTTCCGGACGGTGGTCGAGCCCTGGAGAGCATCGCTGTAGCCCGGCACGTCCCGCTGGAGGCCGTCGAAGGCGTTGAAGGTGATCGCCACGGCCACGACGACGAGCACTGCACCGCCGACCCGGCGCAACGTCGGGGCGTGGCGGCGGAGCGCCCGGGCCCGGCGGACGAGCTGCTCCCCGGCCAGGGCGATGACGAGGAGCGGTACCGCGGTACCGGCGGCGAAGGCGGCCGTGAGGACGACCGCGGCCGGGCTCACCCGGTGGGTGGCGCCGACGACGGTGATGGCGGCGAGGATCGGGCCGGCGCAGGGGACGAACACCAGCCCGAGAGCCAGGCCGAGCACGAACCCGCCGGCGCTGCCGCTCGGCTCCCGGGTACGGATGCGGGTGAAGGGCCGCTCGACGAGCGCGGCGACGGGTGGGACCAGGTACCCGATGCCCACCACGAGGAGCAGGGCGATACCCGCGTCACGAAGGGCGTCCTGGGGAAGGTGCAGGAACGAGAGGACCTCGGAGCCGGCCAGGACGAGGAGGCTGAAGCTGAGCACGAGACCGAGGACGACGGCCACGGGGCGCGCCGCCCGCTGGTGCCGCGGCACGTCGGACGGCGCGGTGGCCCCGGCGACGAGCACGACGGGGAGCACCGGGAGGACGCAAGGAGAGATGCCGGCGAGGAACCCCGCCAGGACGCCGACGACGACCAGCTCGCCCATACCGCTTCTGCCCCTTCCTTTCCTGCTCCCGCTCCGGCCCCGGCACCGCCGGCCGGACCATCCTCCCTCCCTCGGGCCGGTGGTGAGCGCCGGGGACCGGGCCCGCGGCCACGGCGCCGGGCCACCCCCCGGACCACCATGTCCGAAACCCGCCAGACACGGCGGCCCGGCAGTGGCACGATGGCCGGGTGCTGGACGACTTCGAGCACTGCTACCGGGCAGTCCAGAGCCGGGACGCCCGGTTCGACGGCTGGTTCTTCACCGCCGTCACGTCCACCGGCATCTACTGCCGGCCGAGCTGCCCGGCCATCACTCCCAAGCGGGCCAACGTCCGCTTCTACCCCAGCGCCGCCGCGGCCCAGCAAGCCGGGTTCCGGGCCTGCCTCCGCTGCCGGCCCGACGCCGCACCGGGCTCCCCCGAGTGGCACGGCCGGGCCGACGTGGTGGCCCGGGCCATGCGCCTCATCGCCGACGGCACGGTGGACCGGGTCGGAGTAACGGGGCTGGCCACCCGCCTCGGCTACGGCGAGCGCCAGCTGCACCGCCTGCTGGTGGCCGAGGTGGGCACCGGTGCCCTGGCCCTGGCCCGGGCACAACGGGCCCAGACGGCGCGCCTGCTGGTCGAGACCACCGACCTCCCGGTGGCCGACATCGCCTTCAGCGCCGGCTTCGGCAGCGTCCGCCAGTGCAACGAGACCTTCCAGTCGGTGTTCGCCGTCACTCCCAGCGAGCTCCGTCGCCGCCAGCAGCAGGGGTCGGCCGGGCGGGACGCGGCGCCACGTCGGCGCGGCGGCACCGGTCGGTGGGCCCGGACCGTCCCGACCGCAGCCGGGGACCCCGTGGCCGTCCCCACGGTGGCATTGCGGCTGGCCTATCGCCGGCCGTTCGACGCCGCCAGCCTGCTGGCCTTCCTCGGGGCCCGGGCCGTCCCCGGGGTGGAGGCCTCCGTCGACGGCACGTTCCGTCGCAGCCTCCGCCTGGCCCACGGCGCCGGGGTGGTAGCCCTCAGCCCGGGCGACGGCCACGTCCGGGCGGTGCTCGCCCTGGAGGACCTGCGCGACCTGACCGCGGCCGTGAACCGTTGCCGCCGGTTGCTCGACCTCGACGCCGACCCCGTGGCGGTCGACGCCACGCTCGCCGATGATCCGCTCCTGTGCCCGCTGGTGGCTGTGGCCCCGGGCCGGCGGGTGCCGGGAACGGTCGACGGGGCCGAGCTGGCGGTGCGGGCGGTGCTGGGGCAACAGGTGTCGGTGGCCGGCGCCCGCACCGTGGCCGGCCGCCTGGTAGCTGCCGTTGGGCCGACGCTGCCCGCGTCACTCGTGGGGGCCGGTCGCCCGGCGGACCCGGGCAGTCCAGCCGTGCCCGGCTCTGCCATCGGCGCTGCGGGCCCTGGCTCGAGTG
>JASHWO010000008.1 GCA_030044045.1 Acidimicrobiales bacterium | reverse complement strand
CGGCCCTGGTCGGCGAGGCGGCCCCCGCCGCCGAGGCGGCCAACCTCACCCGCGAGACCCAGGCTGCCCCCCTGGCCGCCGAGCCCGCCGAGCCGCCGGCTCCGGTCGCCGCGAGCACCACGGAGGCTTGATCGTGCCCGAGTACACCGCCAAGGAGGTGCAGCGCCTGCGGCAGGCCACCGGCGTGGGGATGCTCGATGCCAAGCAGGCCCTGGAGGAGAGTGGCGGCGACATGGAGGCCGCCACCCAGTGGCTCCGGGTGCGGGGCCTGGCCGGCGCGGCCAAGCGCGGCGACCGGGAGGCCGCGGAAGGGGCGGTGGCCGTGGTCCGCCAGGAGTCGGTGGCGGCCATGGTGGAGCTGCGCTGCGAGACCGACTTCGTCGCCAAGTCGCCGGAGTTCGTCTCGTTAGTCGACGAGCTGGCGGCGCTGGTGGTGGCCAAGGGTGAAGGCGCCTCGGCCGAGCGCCAGGACGACGTCGACCGGCTGCGCACCACCCTGAAGGAGAACATCTCCGTGGGGCGGGTGGTCCGGGTGGAGGCCGGATCGGGCGAAGTGCTCGACACCTACCTCCACCAGCAGGCCGGGCGGGGGGTGAACGGGGTGATCGTGCTCCTCCGGGATGGGACGGCCGAGCTGGCCCACGACGTGGCGGTCCACGTGGCCTTCGCCAAGCCGGTCTACCTGCGCCGGGAGGAGGTGCCCGAGGCCGAGGCGGCGGCCGAGCGGGCCACGGTGGAGGAGATCAGCCGGAACGAGGGCAAGCCCGAGGCGGCGCTGCCCAAGATCGTGGAGGGCCGGATGAACGGCTGGTACAAGGAGCGCTGCCTGCTGGAGCAGCCCTACGTCCGCGACGAGAAGCAGACGGTCGGTGCCCTGCTCGGCCCGGCCGAGGTGGTGCGCTTCGCCCAGGTGGTGATCGGGTCCTGACCCCGGCCCCGGGATCCGTGGCAGGGAGGCCGGCGCCCCGGCGCGTGGTGCTGAAGATGTCGGGCGAGGCCCTGGCTTCCTCGGCGTCCGACGAGACGATCGACGCCGGGGTGGTCGAGCGGCTGGCCGGGGAGATCGCCAAGGCCCGTTCGGAGCTCGACCTCCAGCTGGCGGTGATGGTCGGCGGGGGCAACATCTGGCGCGGCACCACCGGCGCCGGTGCCGGCATCGACCGGGCCACCTCGGACACGATGGGCATGCTGGGCACGGTGATCAACGCCCTGGCCCTCCAGGACGCCATCGAGCGGCAGGGGCAGCCGACCCGGGTGCTGACCGCCGTGCACATGGCCGAGGTGGCCGAGCCCTACATCCGGCGCCGGGCCATCCGCCATCTGGAGAAGGACCGGGTGGTGATCTTCGCCGCCGGGATGGGGAACCCCTACTTCACCACCGACACCTCGGCGGCCCTGCGGGCGGCGGAGATCGAGGCCGGCCTGTTGCTGAAGGGTACCCACGGCGGGGTCGACGGCGTCTACAGCGCCGACCCGAAGCTCGACCCGTCGGCCACCCGCTTCGAGGAGATCTCCTTCATGGAGGTGGTCTCCCGGGACCTCCGGGTGATGGACCTCACGGCGATCACCTTCTGTAAGGACAACGGCCTGCCCATCCTGGTCTTCGACCTGATGGCGCCGGGCAACCTCCGTCGTGCGCTCGCCGGCGAGCAGATCGGTACGCTGGTCCGATGATGGACGACGACCTCGCCGGCCTGGTGGTGGAGGACACCCGGGAGAAGATGGCCAGGGCGGTGGAGCACGTGCGGGGCGAGTTCGCCAACGTGCGCACCGGCCGGGCCACGCCGGCGCTGGTGGAGCACCTGGCCGTGGACTACTACGGCACGCCCACGCCGTTGCGCCAGCTGGCCGGGTTCAGCGTGCCCGATGCCATGCTGTTGGTGATCTCGCCTTACGACAAGGGCGCCATCGGGGCCATCGAGAAGGCGATCCAAGGTTCGGACCTGGGCATCAACCCGTCCAGTGACGGGTCGGTGGTGCGGCTGTCGTTCCCGTCGCTGACCGAGGAGCGCCGACGGGATCTGGTGAAGGTGGTACGGCACAAGGCGGAGGAGGGGAGAGTGGCGGTCCGTAACCTGCGACGCGCCAGCCGCCACGAGCTGGAGGCCCTGGAGGCGATCTCTTCGGACGAGCTCGACCGGGTCGAGAAGGAGATCGAGAGGATCACGCACCAGCAGGTGGCGGCCATCGACCAGCTCCTCTCGCACAAGGAGCAGGAGTTGCTCGAGGTATAGGCCATGGACGACTCGCAGCACGACAGGGAGGAGGAGCCCGTCCTGCGGTCAGGACGGGTGCGCATCATCGGGGCCGAGCCAGTGGGCCGGGCCCCGGTCGAGGAGGCCCCGGCGGAGGGTGCGGGCAGCCCCTGGCCGGAGGAGGAGCAGGCGGCGTTGCCTCACTGGACCGAGGCGCCCACCGGCGAGGTGCCGGCGGTACTGGCCCGGGACTCGGGCGAGCCGGACGGCGGCGACCCCTGGGCCTCGCTCCCGGCTCCCACGTGGTGCGAGGAGCATGCCGACTGGACCGCCCACGAAGAGACGTTCGAGGCTTCGATGCTGGCCGAGGACGAGTCCCGGCTCGGCTCGCTCGACGACTCCGGCGAGAGCGACCGCCAGCCGTGGTCGTTCGAGCTGCCCGGCACCGGCGAGGTCCCCGTCGCCGACCAGGACACGATGGTCGTCCCAGTGGTCCAACGGGCGCTGGCGCCGGAGGGACCAGGCGAAGTGGCCTTCCGTTTCGGCGAGGACGCCACGGCGGTCGAGGGGGCCGGGTTGGCCGAGGGACCCCTATCCGCCGCCGACCCGCCGGCTGCGGCAGCGGAGGACCGGCTGCCCTGGGAGGCGGCCGAGGACGCGCCGCCGGACGGCGGCCGGGAGGTGGCCCTCGGCGGCGATGAGTCGA
>JASHWO010000007.1 GCA_030044045.1 Acidimicrobiales bacterium | reverse complement strand
GGGCCGGCACCAGCCCACCACCACGGCCACGGCCATGCCTCCCTCGTGGCTCATGCTGAGCGAGAGCTGGTCCACGCCGGCCGCCGCGGCCAGCGCCGCCGCGCTGCCGTGCAGCGCCACGTCGCAGGCACCGCTCTCGAGCCGCCGCACCTCGATGTCCCGCCACTCCGGCCGGGGGCCCTCCGGTCGCAGCACCTTCAGCACCGCCTCCTTGGCGGCGAACCGGGCCGCCAGCGACTCGGCGCGGGGACCCGAGGCTCCGGCCGAGCTGGCCACCTCGTGGTCGGTGAAGAGCCGGCGCAGGTAGCGGTCGCCCTGCCGGGACAGCGCCTCCTCCACCTCGGCCACGGAGGCGAGGTCCACCCCGACCCGGCATGCCGGCAAGGCCGGTGCTGCCTGTTCCTCGCGCATCCGGCCCTCCTGAGAGGCCCAGCGGACAGGCAGCGCGGGTTCGCCGTCCCCCGGCCGGCGCATCGCGGCGTTGTCGTCGATCGGCCATGGCTCCGACATGGCTCTCCTCCTCCGCCTTGCGCTGCTTGCCTGGATGAACGGCTCCCTGATCCACGCTGCCTATCCGCTGGACCTCTTCGCCGTGGCGGCCACGATAGCGGCTCCCCTGGCGCCTTCCTCTGGATCACCCCTGGTCGGGAGCGTCGGGCTGCCCCGGGCGGGCGCCGGCCAGTGCCCCCAGGAGCGTGGCCGCCACCGCCACGGCCACCCCTTCCAGCCAGTAGCGCACCACCCCGGACGGCAGGGTGGGGTTGAACAGCAGGCGCCGTACGACGTCGCCGGCCAGGAGCACCGCCACCGCGGTGACGGCCACCAGCCCGCCGGCGGCCAGCGCCCTGCCCCGCCCGGCCCGGCCCCGGGCGGCCACTACCCCGCCGGTGAAGAAGGCGGCCACGGCCGCGGCCGCCGGCAACAGCCACCAGGCACCCCCCTGGTCGATCAGGGGCCGTCCGCGCCAGTCCTCGGCCACGACCATGGTGGGGACGGCGACCGCCAGGACGGTGGCCAGGCCGGCCAGCGGACCGGCCCAGCGGGGCCCCGCCCGCCGCGCCACGGTCAACCCGTGACGAGTCGGTCGCGGACCATGCCCATGGCCCGGCGGCGCGTCGGGGTGTCGAGGCGATCGAGGTAGAGGACCCCGTCGAGGTGGTCCGTCTCGTGCTGGAGGCATCGACCGAGGAGACCGCTCCCTTCCACCTCGACAGGCCTGCCGTCGAGGTCGACGCCGGCGACGACCGCTCGCTCCGCTCGGGACGTCGGGAAGTGGAGGTCGGGGAGCGACAGGCAGGCCTCGTCGCCGTCCTGGTGTCCTTCGACGTGGACCAGCTCGGGGTTGATCACGTAGCCCTCGAGCCCGTCGACGTTGTAGGAGAACACCCGTAGGGCCACGCCGATCTGGGGTGCGGCCAGTCCGGCCCTGCCCGGGAGCCGGCACGTCTCGACCAGGTCGGTGACCAGGGCGGCGAGCGTCTCGTCGAATTTCGTGACCATGCGGCACTGCACGCGGAGGACCGGGTCGCCGAACTGGCGGATCGGGTGGACGGTCATCGACCGATCCTGCGCTCGAGGCCGTCGGCCCTCTCGGCGACGGCGTCGACCAGTTGGGGCGCCGTCCCGGCGCCGGCTGTCCTCCCGGGGACGACGGTCGTCCCCGCGCCGGTGGTGGCCGCGCCGGCCGGTGGGCCCACATGGGCCACCCGTCCGGCCACCGGGCGCCACACCACGGCCACGCCGGCGGCGAGCACCACCGACAGGGCGGCGACCACGGTGAACGGGACCCACGGCGCCACCCCGAAGAGCGCCCCGGCGCAGGCCGCCGACAGGGCGGTGGCCCCGGTCTGGCTGGTGGCGTACATGCCTTGTGCCCGGCCGAGCTGCTCGGGCCGGGCCGACTGGCTGAGCAGCGACTGCGCCGAGGGCAGGACCACGGCGAACCCGAACGCCTCGATCCCCCCGAGGGCCAGGAGCAAGGCCACCAGGTGGAGGAAGGGGTAGCTGGCGCAGAACGCCGCCGACCAGACGATCGCCGCCACCACCAGCCACCGGCGGTCCAGGTGGTCGGCCAGCCAGCCGCCGGCCCGGGAGACGGCCACGAAGGGCGCCGCGAACAGGGTCCAACTCAGGCCGATCTCCCAACTGGCGGCGTGCCGCAGGTCCAGCAGCAGGGTCCAGCAGGCCTCGTACACACCGATGGTCAGGCCGATGGCCCCCGCCGCCAGGAGGGCGCCGACCAGCATCCGGCTGAAGGGGGGCCGGTCCCCGGCTGCCAGTTGTTCCGAGCCACCGCCGCGGGCGTCGGCCGGCACCCCGGTCACCACCGGCACGCAGGCCACCAGCGTGGCCACGGCGGCGCCCACGAAGAGCGCGTCCATGGCCCCGAGCCCGGCCAGGCTCCCCAGGAGCGGGCCCACGGCCATGCCGCCGAGCTGCCCGGCGTAGATCGACCCGAAGGCCCGCCCCCGTCGCGCCAGCGGCACTGCCTGGCTGACCATGGCCAGGGCCGCCACCTCCGCCGCGCCGGCCCCAGCCCCCTGCAGCCCGCGGAAGGCGACGGCCACCACCGGGGCGGCGGGCAGCAGGAACAGCAGGCTCCCCACCGAGTACACCACCATCCCGCCCAGCAGCACCGGCAGCCGCCCTACCCGGTCGGCCAGCCGGCCCGCCGGGTACTGCAGCAGCACGGCGGCGGCGAAGTAGGCGGCCATGACCGCCCCGACCACGGCGTCCGACCCGCCGTGGTGGCGCAGGTAGGTGGGCAGCAGCGGCAGGAAGGCGCTGCCGCCCAGCCATTGGACGAACACGGCCAGGGTGAGCACCCGGACGAGGCGGGAACCAGTCGCTCGTTGCGGCATGGCCCCGATGATGGCTCACCGGCGGGCCCGGGCCGGACAGGTGGTCGGGCGGTGGGGCGGGCCACCCGGGAGCGCACGACGCTGCACGGGTCGATCCGACCGCTGCCCGATCGTCACCTGGGTGCCCGATCGTCACCTGGGTGGCAGAATCGACACGCGATCCGAAAGGACGGCAGCCATGCGGTACACCCTCCTGCTCCACTACCCCGAGCACACGGCCGACGAGCTCGGCCCCGAGAGGCTCGCCGAGGGGATGCGCGCCTTCCAGGCGTACGCCAAGGCGCTCGACGAGGCCGGCGTCCTGGCCAGCGCCGAGGTGCTCCAGCAGTCCGGTGCCACCACCACCGTCACGGTGGCCGGCGGTGAGCTGGTCGTGCAGGACGGCCCCTTCGCCGGCACGAAGGAGCAGCTCGGCGGCATCTTCGTCATCGACGTCCCCGACCTCGACGCGGCGGTCGAGTGGGCGAGGCGGGCGCCGTCGGTGCCGTGGGGCCACGTCGAGATCCGGCCGACCGCCACCCGCTACGTGGACGGCGGGTGGCAGGGCACCCAGCCGGTCACGTGACCGGGCGGTCGGGGGGCCACGGCGAGGATGCCGGCCGGGGGGCCGGTGCGGTCGCCGAGCACGTGGCGCGGGCCTCGTGCCGCCGGGGTCCGGGCGGCCCTGGCCGCATTGACGGCACCGTCCCGACGACGCGGCCCCACGAGTTGTGCCGTAGACCCCACGCCTCGTGCCTGACGCCCGACCCGCCCCGAGGGGTCTCGTCGAGACCTCTGTCGTCATCGACCTCGAACGGCTGGCGGTGACCCGGCTACCGATCGAGTTGGCGGTCAGCACGATCACGATGGCTGAGCTCGCCGCCGGGCGTCACACTACCGACGATGCCGACGAACGGGCCCGACGGCAGGACCGGCTGCAACGGGCCGAGGCGGCATTCGACCCCCTCCCTTTCGACGGCGAGGCCGCCCGCGCCTACGGGCGAACCTGTGCCGCCGAGCTCGCAGGAGGGCGCAAGGCTCGAAGGCCTCGCGCCCTGGATCTCCTGATCGCAGCGACCGCCGGTGCCGCGGAGCTCCCGATCTACACCCGCCGCCCGGCCGACTTCCAGAGCCTCCAGGGGATCGTGGACCTCGTCGCCGTCTGAGGGACGCCGATCGTTCATCCGTCGGTGACGCCTTACGGAAGGTCACTTGCCGTAGTGGCAGCGCGCCTGGAGGACCACGAGGTCCGCGTCCAGGACCTGGTGGACGAGGCGATGCTCCTCGGTGGTCCGCCTGGACCAGGAGCCACTGATCCCGTGCTCGAGCGGCTCGGGCTCACCGATCCCGGCGGTCGGATCACGAAGGGCGTCGTCGATCAAACGGTTGATCCGCTTCAGCACGGCGCGGTCGGCCCGCTGCCAGTAGGTGTAGTCCTCCCAACCTTGCGGGGTGAATACCAGTCTCATTCCCGGTCGAGCGGCATGCCGAAGCGGATCAGAGCCTGGTGCCGCACTGCTCGGTGCTCCGGCCCCCTCGAGCACGCGTCACATCGACCTGATGGAATAGAGAAGGATCGACGGGCGGATTGGGGTGCAGATGGAACACGGACACTTTCCGGTGGGGACGCTGGTGGGGAAGCTCATCGACGGAGAGATCGTCCTCCCCGACATCCAGCGAGAATACGTCTGGTCGGGGTCACAGATTCCCCGCCTCCTCGACTCCCTCAACAAGCAGTGGCCGGTTGGATCTATCCTGCTCTGGCGGACGGGACTTAACATTCCGACGAAGACGGCGGCGATCGCCCAGGGAGATCCGGTCGGAATACGGCCGTCGATCCTTCTCGACGGCCAGCAACGCCTCTCGACCCTTGCGCGAGTCATGGAGCCGAGCAGGGTTCCCATCGGACAGAGGCCGCCCGATGTTCGCTTCCATCCTGACACCCAGGAGTTCAAGAATGTGAACGCCGTCCAGCGGCGTGACCCTCACTGGATACACGTTTCGGCGATCCTCGCCAAGGATGCCCAATACCGTGAGCTGGTCAGGCCGCTCTCGCTCGACCGGGAGATCGAGGACGAGTGGACGGACATCCTCAGAGGGGTGGCAAGCCGCATCCGGGACTACCTCCTTCCCGTGCAGACTGTCGACATCGACGACTATGAGACGGTGGCCGAGATATTCAATCGGGTAAATACGGGGGGGACCCGACTGAGCAAGGGCGACCTCGTCATGGGATCAATGGCGGCTCGGTGGCCCGGTGGTCGGCGGGTCATTGAGGAGTTCGAGGCCGAACTGCTGGGCAAGGGTTGGGGCATCAGTCGTGAGGTGTTGCTCCGGATCATGAGCGTCCTCGAGCTCAACAGCCCGAACCACATTCGGCTCGTCGAGTTGAAGGACGAGGCAGCATGGGTCGAGGCGTGGGGGAAGATGCAGCACGCTGTGCGCGATGCGGTCTCCTTCTTCCGCGACGATGCTCACGTCCTTGGCAAGTCACTCCTCCCAACCGAGTACGTCGTCCTCTTACCCGCCATCTTCCTCCACGACCGGAGGGGGCAGTTCCGTCCCGGCGAGGCGCACGAACTGGCCCGGTGGCTCTTCCTGGCAAGCGCCTTCGGTCACTACAGCGGCTCGCTGGAAACGACGCTCGCCGCCGACGTCACCCTCCTGCGCACGAAGGAAGCTGCTGGGAACCCAGCGGAGACGCTGCCCGCGCTCATCCGCGTCGCCCAAGGACCACGGACGCCAGGAGCTCGGATCGTGGCCGGCGACCTCAAGGGCCGTACGCGCAAGTCGCCCCTCATGCGCTTGCTCCAACTGCGCGCGACCCAGCTCGGAGCACAGAGCTGGGTAAGCAACCGGGCGATCACCTGGGACCCGAACCACAACGGGCTCTCCGTGGAAGTCCACCATGTCTTCCCCAAGGCGTGGATGAAGAAGCGGGGCAAGGCGTCGCACGCCGAGCTGGACACCCTCTCGAACTTCGCCTTCCTCTCGAAGTGGGATAACGTCCGCATTGGTGACGAGGATCCGGCGACGTACCTCGCGAAGGCGAGCGAAGACGTACTCGCCGCCCAGTGGATCCCACTCGATGACGCACTCTGGTCAGCAGACCGGTTCGATGACTTCTGCGCCGCCAGGCGGGATCTGATGGCCGACGCCCTCAACGAGATGCTCGGTCTCGACCAGCGCGCCGGTGAAGGCGAGCCCCTCGACGTCGACTCGTTCCTCGAACGGAGCTCACGGAACCCACCAGGCTGGTGGGGGGAGCCGCAGTGATCGAGCCTGGGACGTACCGGGAGATCGACCACTCCCCCGTCGACTTCGCGACGGCGGTCGCAGCGTGGATCGTTGCCGCCCGCCCGGCCCTTCTCAGGACTGCCGGCACGTACCGGGTGACGATCAGCTATAAGGAGCTGGCGGAGGAAGTCCAGGTCGTCTCGGGAATCCGGACGAAGATGCTCCCCTGGCATTGGATCGGCCGCGTCCTGGGTGGGGTGGCACGAGAATGTCATCAACGCGGGGAGCCGATGCTCTCCGCCCTCTGCGTCCACGAGGACGGCACGATCGGCGAGGGGTACGGCAAAGCGATCGTGGAGAACCAAGGCCCGCCGGTCCCCGACGATCTCGACATGCACGCCGCAGTTGAACGCCTCAACTGCCACCGCTTCTTTGGAGCACCGCTGCCGCCCGACGGTGGTACTCCGGCGCTGACGCCACAGGTGGCAAGAAAGCGGAACCAGGCACGGGTGCGCAAAGGGGTCCAGAGTGTCCGTCCAGTGTGCCCGACGTGTCACCTCATGCTGCCGTTATCGGGACAGTGCGACAACTGTTCTTAGA